>JBDKLL010000088.1:0-20527 GCA_039795595.1 Pseudomonadota bacterium | reverse complement strand
GGCCTTGCACTGATTACCACTCCGGCATTCGCGGGTGAAGTCGGTTCTGCCTCTGCAGTAAGCGCGCAAATCCAAGATCAGGATTTAAATCGTGGCGAGGTGATTGTTGTCACTGCCCGTCGCCGGCAGGAAACCGCACAGAAGGTCCCGCTGGCGATCTCCGTCATCAAAGCAGAATCGATTGAATCGACTGGCAACTTCAACGTTGCCAAGCTGCCACAGCTCGCGCCGACACTGCAGGTTTATACATCGAACCCGCGCAATACGTCGGTCAATATCCGCGGCCTTGGCGTTCCGTTTGGCCTGACCAGCGATGGCTTCGAACAGGGCGTCGGCATCTATGTCGACGATGTCTATAACTCACGCGTTGCTGCCGCGACTTTTGACTTTCTGGATGTACAGCAGGTTGAAGTGCTGCGGGGGCCGCAAGGCACGCTCTACGGCAAGAACACCACGGCTGGCGCGATCAACATCACCACCAATCAGCCAACCTTCGACTTTGAAGGGCGTACCGAATTGACGCTGGGCAACCTTGATTACCGTCAGGCCAAAGCGGCGATTTCCGGTCCGCTCTCCGACACCGTGGCCGCGCGGTTTGCGTTCGCCACGACGAACCGTCGCGGCACGCTCTACAACGTGACCACCAAACGCTGGATCAATGAACAGGATAACATTGGCCTGCGCGGCCAGCTGCTGTTCAAGCCGAATGACGACCTGTCGATCACGCTCGCGGGCGATTACAGCAGCCAGAACCCTTATGGCTTCGGTACCGCGTTCTACAAAGTCGGCCTTACCCAGCGTCCGCTGAGCCGCCAGTACAACGCGCTTGTCGCAGCGATCAACGCCGCCACTCCGGGCCGCAACTATGCTGCGCCCAGCCGCAACATCTATGATCGGTTGACCGATCTCGACGCCCCTTTGCAGGCGGGTAACAAGATCGGTGGTGCCTCGCTTAAGGCCAAGTGGAACCTTGGCTCAGGTGCGCTCACGTCGATCACTGCCTGGCGCTTTTGGGACTGGCAGCCGCAGAACGATCGCGACTTTTCGGGCTTGTCGATCGTCTCGGCTTCGAACAATCCTTCGCAGCAAGACCAATATAGCCAGGAGTTCCGCTATAACTACGAGAGCGACAAGGTCGATTTCGTGGTCGGACTGTTCGGATTCAAACAGCGGATCGACACCCAGGGCCTCGAACGGCAAGGCAGCGACGCCAGCCGCTGGAGCCTGACTGGTGCGCTGGCCGCTGACCCGTCAGTCCTCTCCGGGCTCACTGCCAACAACACCCAGTACCTCAAGAGTGACAGCGCTGCGCTCTATGGTCAGGTCAGTTACAAGTTGACCGATGCGCTCACGATCCAACCCGGCCTGCGCATCAACTATGACAAGAAAGAAGGCTTCTACCAACGCGTGGTCACCACGGGCGCAGGCGTGGTGATCAGCTGCACGCCGGCACCGGCTGCGGGCACGGCACTTGCTGCCCAATGCGGCGTCTACCAGCCGCAGACGACCGCGCCATCGGCGTCGAAGTGGAACGTCAGCTACGACCTCAATGTAAACTACAAGCTGGCAGCCGACATTCTGGCCTATGCGACCTATGCCAAGAGCTTCAAGACGCTGGGGATCAATCAGAATGGTCTGCCCTTGACCACGGCCAACGTCCCCGACCTTTCGGCCAGCACGGTCAAACCGGAATCGGTCAACCATTTTGAAGCCGGCCTCAAGACCCAGTTCTGGAACCGCCGGGCAACCTTCAACCTCAGCGCCTTCTACACCGCGATCAACGACTTCCAGGCAACCGTGAACGGCGGCCAGTTCGGTACGGTCCGCGGTTACCTCGCCAATGCCGAGAAGGTCCGTTCGGCCGGCATCGAAGCTGACTTCAAGCTTCGCGCCAGCGAGCGCTTCACGGCCTATGCCAACGCGGCCTACACTGATGCCAAATACGTGAAGTTCACCAATGCGCCTTGCCCACCCGAGCTTTCCGGCGGCACGCTGCAGTCAGCCAATGCAACGCCGGACTATTCCCAGCCCGGCGTGCCGGGTGCGCTCAGCCCCCGCCAGTGCGACATTTCAGGACAAGGCTTGCCGGGTGTATCCAAGTACGCGTTCTCCTATGGCGCGGAATACAATCTGCCCGCCAGCCTGCTGGGCAAGGATGGACAAGCCTACGTCGGTGTTGATGGCAACTACCGGTCTGACTGGAACTCGAACGCTTCGCCGTCAATCTACACCACGGTCGCAGGCTATGCTCTGACCAACTTCCGCATCGGTTTCAGGGGGGACGGGTTTGATGTGTTTGGCTGGGTCCGCAATGCGTTCGATGTGCACTACATCGATTTGCTGCAAGTCGCGCCGGGCAATGTCGGTCTGATCGCGGGTACTCCGGGCGATCAGCGCACTTGGGGCGGCACGGTCAAACTTTCATTTTGACGCCTTGGGGAACGGGATGCTGCGTGCTGTAAGTATTGTGGACAGGCTGCTGCTGTAAGCCCCCAGTGCGGTCTGATCCCGTGACGGCGGCAAACTTCCGCCTTCGCCATGCTTAACTGCAATAGGCCGGCCATTGGCGTTTATGGTGGTGATGGTGACGGCTCAATCGCGCCAGTTCTTATCCACGGCGTTCAGTTTGCGCACCCAGGCTTCGAAATCGGCTTTGCCGAATTCTTTCAGCGCCACCTGATCGCGATCGCGCTGGTGGACGTTGATGACATCGGGTGAAACATGGATCGGCTTGCCCAGCGCGCAGGTCTTGACCTGAATTTCGCAAGCGCGCTGCAGCATGTAATAGAGGAAGAACATCTCATACAGCGTCGCGCCGAGTACAACAGGGCCGTGGTTGCGCAGCATCAGCACGCGGTTGTCACCCAGGTTTTCCAGCAGACGCGGCCCTTCTTCGGCGCGCACCGTGATGCCTTCAAAATCATGATAACCGACCTGGCCGGCGAAGAAGCAGGCATAGAAATTGGTCGGCGTCAGCCCATCGGCGCTGGAACAGACCGCCATGGTGTCGGGCGTGTGGGTATGAACGATGGCATGGGCCCACGGCACGTTGGCATGGAACAGCCCATGCTGGGTAAAGCCAGCCTTGTTGACCGGGTAGGGGCTGGAACACAGCTTGTTGCCGTCGCTGTCGATCTTCACCAGATTGCTGGCAGTCACTTCCGACCATAGTAGGCCATAGGGATTGATCAGGAAGGCTTCTTCCCCGGGGACGCGCACGGTGATGTGATTATAGATCGATTCCGACCAACCCATCATGTCGAAGATGCGATAACAGGCCGCCAGTTCCTGCCGCGCGGTCCATTCCGCATCGCTGCACTGCTGGTTTGGCTTTAACTGGGTGGCCATCGAGTATCTCCCTTTCGCACAGCCTAGCACGCTGCGACTGACTTTACAGCGCCTATTGGCGAGCCATGGGGAAAGGCCCGGCGCGCAGGCCCCGGCGGGAGGCTTTGGCTCGCGACTTTGTGTTCCGGAGCCGTGTAGGGTAATACATCAGGGCCTGTTTGTGTTTGGCGAGGGAGATGTCGATGCCCCACTTTGCGAGGTTCCAGTCGATCCAGTGGTTTGCCATGGATGATATCAGCGGGCGTAAATCAGCATGAATGGGGCCGCGCCTACTGGCGTTGCTGGCCGGGTGTGCGTGGTCACGGGCGCGGCGCGTGGGCTGGGCCGGGCCATTGCCGAAGCGCTGGCCGATGGCGGGGGCAAGCTGGCGCTGTGCGATGTGCGCGGTGATGACTTGGCGGACACTGCCGCTGCGCTGCGGGCGGCTGGTGCAGAAGTCTTTGCGGCGCGCTGTGATGTCAGCGATAGTGCCGCGGTTGATGCGTTTTTCGCGGATGTGGCAGACCAGCTTGGCCCGGTTGAAGTGCTGGTGAACAATGCCGCGCTGGTGCCGGGTAGCCCCGATGATGAAGTGCGGCGCAGCCGCCATTACGCATGGCTGACCACGCCGGTCGAGCGCGGTTCCTTGGGCTTTACCAGCGCGATGACCGATGCGGACTGGCTGAAATATTGGGGGGTTAACGTCCACGGGGTGTTCTTTTGCACCCGGGCGGCGTTGCGGCAGATGGAGCCGCGCCAGTTCGGGCGGATCGTGAATATCGCCTCGGTGGCGGGGCTGTCGAATTTCAGTGCGCACAGTCCGCACTATTCGGCAACGAAAGGCGCGGTGATCGCGTTTACCCGCGCTGTCGGTGCGGAAGTCGCGGGCGCGAATGTTTTCGTCAACGCGATCGCGCCCGGCGGCGTGGCCACCCCGATGTTCGATGATTATCTGGCGCGGCTGGACGATGAAGCGCGCCGCAGCCTGTTTCAGATCATTCCTGCCGGGCGGATGGGAACGATGGCGGAATACGCCAGCCTTGCCGTCTATCTGGCGGGGGACAATCACTATCTGGCGGGGCAAGTAATCAGCCCGAATGGCGGGATGTTCTAAGCATCACTGCTCGGCGCATTGCCGGCTATTTCAGCAGGGATTGCAACCAGTCGATCACGCTGGCCTGCAGCGCAATGCGCCGATCAGACCAGCTATGGTCGGTTGCGACGTGCCGGGTTTGCAGGCGCGCGCCGCCGGCGCTGCGGATTGCCGCGGCCAGTTCATCGGTTTGCGGGGCAAGGCCATCGTCGGAGCTGAGGATCAAGACCGGCTTGGCGGCCAGCCCGTTGGCCTGATGCAGAAAATCGAAGGTATCGTGGTTGGCGATTGCTTCATCGGCCATGGTTTCCGGGGTGACCCCGGCCAGCGCTTCCATGTTGTCGCGCATCAGGGCGATGGCATCGGCACGTCCTGACGCGCCTTCGCGGCCCATGTTGGCGGCCGATATCAGGCCCACGCCCAGCAGTGCATTGTCCTGTCCGCCAACCATGGCAGCCACCCATCCACCCATGCTGTGCCCGATGATCGCGATGCGACTGGTGTCGATGCCATAGCGGGCGGCTTGCTGCGGATCCCGCAGGAATGCCAGCACCGCCTGCGCGTCTGCCGGGTTCTGGGCAAACCGATAGGCCCCCGGGCTGCCCCATGATCCGCGGTAATTGAACGTGATCGCATTCCAGCCAGCGCGGCGCACCGCCTGTGCAAGATCGAGGTTCTTTTCGTTGCCGGGCAGGCCGTGGCAAATCACCACCGTTGGGTGCCGGCCGGCGCCGCTTGCAAGGTAGGCCACGCCATTGATCGCCACTCCGCCGCTGGGGATATGCAGCACTTCCATCCGGGCGGGATGCGCGGCATCAGCCGGGGGATCAGTATAGATCGCGGACGGTAACGCCGCAGATTGGGCGAACGCGGTGGGGGCCAGCGCAACTGAAGCAGGCAGCGCCGCAAGTAGCGCGATGATCGTTTTGTGCAGCATTGCTTCCCCTTCACAGCATTTTGCCGCGCCCGATTTGGGGTGCGGCCCCTTATTGAGCGCGAACGACCGTTGGCTTGGCCGCGAACGAGACGAGGCGTGAAAACCCCCATGCCAGCACCAGGGCCGCGGCGATGGCCACCGCCTGCACCCACGCCGCGCGGCCGAACACTTCGCTGATCCAGACCAGTACGGTGAGGTGCACGCAGTATAGCGGCAGCGAATAGTTGCCGAACCATTCGAACGCCGGTTGCAGGGCCTGTGGCGGGCGGGTTTGCACAACGGCCCACAAGGCAAGCGGCAGGAACACGAGCACGAAGCCCAGATCGCCGCGTGCTGTACTTATCGGCAGGCTGGGCAGGGCCATGATGCCGGCGATTGGCAGGATCAGGCCAAGCCACCACGGCACTGCTGCCGCCGGTAACTTACCCTGCAAGTGGAGCCGCCCCAGCCAGACGCCCAGCACATACGACCAGCCGACCCGCGGCAGCGCCATCCACCATGTCTTCCAGGTCGGCGCGCTAACGCCCATCGTGTCGGTCTTGTGGAGCGTAACAGTATAGATCAGCGCCAGCCCCAATCCGATGGCCAGCGGTACGAGCCAGCGGGTCGCTACCCGCCGCAATGCCGCGGCATGGACGAAATTGGCCAGCAGTTCGTAAAACAGCGTCCATTGCGGGCCGTTGTAACGGTAAAACGGGCCATGCCCGGCAAAGCTCGGGATCATCGCCAGATCTAGTGCCAACCACAGCAGCAGCGTAACCGGATCGTTCAGTCCAAGCACGAACGCCCGGACCGCGGCAACCCCGGCGCCAACTGCCACCAGCGGCCACAGGCGCACGAACCGGGCCTTGACGAACGCGAAGGGATTGATCCCGGAATTGAGCTTCTTCTCGGTCGAAACCGCCAGCACGAACCCGCTCAGCAGGAAGAACAGGTCGACGAACAAGTACCCGCGCACGAACGGGCCGCGCACGTGGTAAACCATGTCGACGTGATACAACATGATCAGCACGGCTGCGATCCCGCGCAGGCCATCAAGCTGGAATAGCCGCGGGGCGTGCACCGCCTGCGCCGGAATTGCGGTTTCGGATGTCATCGTGCCCCCCGTCCGTTCGACAGCCCTGTTTGCCGCATAATTGCGGCTTTGGGAATCGTTTGCGTGCGGGGCTGCTTCAGGCCGGGTTGAACCGACCGTTTTCGCGCGCCAGGCGATCCAGCAGCGGGGCAACGGGCAGGCCGTGGCGGTTCAGCCCGGCGACGATCTTGGCCAGCCCTTCGTGGTCCGCCCAATACATGATCCCGCCGGTCCACGCCGGCCAACCATACCCGTTGAGCCAGACCAGATCGATATCGCTGGCGCGCTGGGCGATCCCTTCGGACAGGATCAGCGCGCCTTCGTTGACCATCGGGTACAGCAGGCGTTCGAAGATCTCTTCGCGGCTGACGGTGCGCTGCGGGGTGCCACTTTTCACCGCAAAATCGGCGATGATCGCTTGCACTTCGGGCGATGGGCTGCGCTGGCGGGCATCGTCGTAATCGTAGAAACCCTTGCCGGTTTTCTGGCCCCAGCGCCCGGCCGCACACAAGGCTTCGCGCACGGTGGTTACTTTGCTCGGATCGCGGTGCCAGCCGATGTCTAGCCCAGCCAGATCGCCCATCTGGAACGGCCCCATCGGGAAGCCGAAATCCAGCAGCACCTGATCGATATCGAAATAGGCCGCGCCTTCCATGATCAGGGCATTGGCCTGTTCCTGCCGCTTGGCCAGCATCCGGTTGCCGATGAAGCCATGGCAGACGCCGGATACCACCGGCACCTTGCGGATCGTTCCGGCCAGCGCCATGACCGTGGCCAGTTGGCTCGCCCCGGTTTTGGCGCCGCGCACCACTTCGAGCAGCTTCATGATGTTGGCGGGCGAAAAGAAGTGCATCCCCAGCACGGCTTCCGGGCGCTTGGTGGCGGCAGCGATGGCGTTGACGTCAAGATAGCTGGTGTTGCTGGCCAAAATGGCGCCGGGCTTCACGATCGCATCAAGCCGCCCGAACACGTCCTTTTTCACGTCCATCGATTCGTACACGGCTTCGATCACCAGATCGCAATCGGCCAGATCATCGAACGTCAGGCTGGGGGTTAGCCGGGCCATGGCGGCCTGGGCATCGGCGGCTTCAATCCGGCCGCGCTTGACGCTGGCTTCGTAATTCTTGGCCATCACGCCAACCCCGCGATCCAGCGCGGCCTGTTCCTGTTCGACGATGGTGACCGGGATCCCGGCCGAAAGGAAGTTCATGGTGATGCCGCCGCCCATCGTGCCGGCGCCGATCACGCCAACCTTGGCGATTGGCAGTAGCGGCGTATCGGCTGGCAGGTCGTCGATCTGCGCGGCCAGTTGCTGGGCAGCGGCGATGTGCGCCTGGGCGCCGGGAAGCGGATCGGACATGGTTGGTTCCTTGAAGGTGAAGAAAACAGGGGTCAGTTGATGTTGCGTTCGCGGCCGGCCCAGTATGGTTCACGCAGCGCGCGGCGCAAGATCTTGCCGCTGGGGTTGCGCGGCAGGGCATCGATCACGTCGACGCTTTTGGGCACCTTGAACCCGGCAATTCGGGTGCGGGTCCAGTCCATGATGCTCTGCGGGTCGATGGTGTGGCCGGGCTTGGGCACGCACACCGCCTTCACCGCTTCGCCCCATTTTTCATCGGGCACGCCGATCACCGCCACTTCGAGCACATCGGGATGGCCATAGATCGCGCTTTCGACTTCGGCTGGATAGACGTTTTCGGCCCCGGTGATGATCATGTCTTTGGCGCGGTCGAACATATAGACATAGCCATCGGCATCAAGATAGCCGACGTCGCCGGTGGCGATCCAGCCGTCATTATCCATCGTGCTTGCGGTGGCTTCTGGCAGTTGCCAGTACCCCAGCATGTTGCTGGATGAACGGGTTACGATTTCGCCGATTTCGCCCTGCGGCAAGATCGCACCATCCGGCCCGCGGATGATCACTTCAACCCCGGGCAGCGGTTTTCCGGCAGACCGCATCCGCTGGTTGCCTTCCACGGTGTGGTCTTCGGGCGGAAGCACGCAGATCGTGCCGGTGGTTTCGGTCATCCCGTAATTCTGGACGAATTCGGCCCCGAACATCGCGATGCATTCGCGCAGCAGATCAAGCGGGATGGGGCTGGCACCATAGAGGATATACTTGATCCGGCTGAAATCGGTCTTGGCGCAATCCGGGTGGTTGAGCAGCAGTTGCAGCGCCGCCGGGACGATGAAGAACCGGGTGACCCCGCGATTTTCCACCGCGTCGAACACGCGCGTGGGTTCGAATTCGGTCAGCACCACGCCGGGCAGGCCCGATGACAGCGCCATCACGCCCAGCCCGGTGCCGCCGATATGCGCGCACGGCATCGCCACCAGCACGGCTTCGTCTTCGTCCCACAGCGAATGCGGCGGCGGGTTGTCCAGCCCCGCTTTGCGCAGGCCGAACAAGTTGCGGTTCGATAACACGGCCCCCTTGGGGTTGCCGGTGGTACCCGAGGTGTAGAGTTGCAGCACTGCTTCATCGGCCAGCGATGGTGCAAATTCACTGCGCGGGCTGTTGGCGATCAGATCGCGGGCTTCATCCGCGGTAAAGCAGCGCAGCAGGCCCGGGCGCTGGCCCAGCGTGGCAGCAGCGCCTTCGAACCCATCGCCCAGAAACAGGGCCTTGGCTTCGGCGTTGTCGATGATGAAGGCGGCTTCGCGTTCCGCCAGCCGCCAACCCACCGGAACCATCACGATCCCCGCCCGGGCCGCGCCGAAAAACAGCGTGAAATACGTTGAACTGTTCTTGCCCAGCCAGGCCACCCGTTCGCCCTTGCCGATTCCCATCGCCAGAAGCGCGCTGGCAACCCGGGCGGTGGCGGCTTCCAGTTCACGGAAATTGAAGGTCAGGTCATCGCCTTCCATCGCCAGCCGATCGGGGCGATCTGCCGCCCAGAACCGGATGAATTCATCGAAGGTGAAAAGATCCTTGGTGCGCTGGGCTTTCGCCAGCAAGCGATCGTAAGTTGCCTGGTCCATCATGCTCTCCTGCCGCGCAGTTTAACTGTGCGATTAAGGAGCGCAAGGGCGTTATCCTGAACCATGATGCGATCAGGGCGGATGGCAAAAATGGCAGAATTTCTGGGATTTTCGTCCCGAATTGAGCCAAACCTGTAAAAAGATACAGTCGCGGTGCTGGCAGCACGTGGAGTAAGCAGGCAGCCATGAGGGTCGCACCTTTTCATCGCGCTGCGCATTCCGCGGCGGCCAGTTCGCGTCTGGGTTCTCCCTTGGCCAAAGGGGAACCCAGTTGCGCGGGCAATAACACAGTCCCCGGTTCGGCGGCAGGTGCCGCGCCGGGTTTGGGCGCGTTGCTGGCACGTGCGCATCTACGCCTGATCTTGTTCGCGGTGGCGCTATCGGCGGCCAGCCTGCTGTTGAGTGGGGGGATCGTGATCCGCAATGTCACGCATCAAAACCTTGGACTGATGGCCCGCACAGTGGCCGGAGCGGCTGCCCACGGTGTGATCAGCGGCGATCCGCAGGCGATCCAGCGCGGCATCCTGTCGGTCGAGACGCTCGGCGGGATAGATCGGATCGAAGTGCGCGATTCCCGGCGGCAACTGGTGGCAACGTGGCAGCAGCCGCATGCCGGGTGGCGCGGCATGGCCGAACAAGCGGCCAACCGCGTGCTGTGGCCGGCCCCGGCAGCGCAGCCGATCGGCGGGCCCGATGGGCAGCAGGGCGAAGTGCGGGTCTATGCGAATTCCGATGGCGTGCTGCGCTATGCCTTGTGCGGTGCGGTGATTGCGCTGGCCTGTCTGGGGCTGACGGTACTTGCTGCCCGCGTGCTGGCCGGGCACGTGCAGCACGATGTGATCGACCCGCTGGTTGAAATCGGCCATGCGGCCCGTGCGGCCCGGCTGGAGCGGGCTTTCGATCGCCGGCTGCCCGCGGCGGGAATCCGCGAAATCGATCGTCTGGGCGAAGATTTCAACGCACTGCTGGCAGAATTGCAGGGCTGGCAAGCCGGGGCGGCGGTGGACAATGCGGCGATGGCGCGCAGTGGTCCGCACGATGCCTTGACCGGGCTGGGGAACCGCGCCCTGTTCGAAGCCGTGCTGGATGATTGGATCTGCACATCTGCGCGTTCAGCCGCACCGTTCGCTTTGCTTTACCTTGACGTGGATGGGTTTGGCGGGATCAACGCGGCCCATGGCTGGGAATCAGGGGATGTGGCGCTGATCGTGGTGGCGGACCGCTTGCGGGCCAGTTTGCGGCAGGTCGATTGCGCGTTTCGGGTCGGTAGCGATGAATTCGCCTTGTTGCTGGCCCCATTGGAGGATGTCGGCCACGTTGCCGATGTGGTTGCCCGGCTGAACCGGGCGCTTGATCAGGCCTTGCGGCTGCCCACCGGTGCGGTGATTTCGGCCTCGCTGAGCGCGGGGGTGGCGTTTTATCCGGATCATGGCCTGTCGGCACCCGATCTGCTGCGCCGCGCTGATGCAGACCTCTATCGACAAAAATCGGCTGTCCCGGCCTGACGGCTTTCAAGGCCGCTGCGCGGCGCGATACCGCAGAATCAAGGCATTTTGAGCAGGCGTTATCCCCACGTATTTCCGCCATTGCAATCGATTGTTGCAACCATGCGCGACAAGCCTTAAAGCATCGCTACAACGATAGGCGGCATCAGGCCACCGGGGAGAGCGTTCATGGCACAGGCAGGCGCAGGCATGGAAACCCACCAGACAGACAGTCAGGCTGGCCAAATCGCAGGATGGCGGCCGCGGTTGTCGCTGGCGCGAATTCTGGAAATGAACCTTGGCTTCCTGGGTCTGCAATTCAGTTTCGGGCTGCAACAGGGCAACATGGGGCCGATCTATTCGTACCTCGGTGCCGACGAATCGCAGTTGCCGGTGCTGGGGCTGGCCGGGCCGATCACCGGTTTGATCATCCAGCCGCTGATCGGCGCGATGAGCGACCGGACAAGCAGCAAGTGGGGGCGGCGCACGCCTTATTTCCTGTTTGGCGCGGTGCTGTGCGCGCTGGGGCTGTTCGCCATGCCGCTGGCGTCGTCGATCTTGATGGCGGCGTCGCTGCTGTGGATTCTGGATGCCGGCAACAACATCACGATGGAGCCGTATCGCGCCTATGTCTCTGACCGGCTTAATCCGGATCAGCGGCAGGCCGGGTTCCTGACGCAAAGTGCGTTTACCGGCCTGGCGCAGTGCCTAGCCTTTCTGACCCCGTCATTGCTGGTGTGGTTCGGGATGAACCAGGACTGGGTGGACGAACACAATATCCCTTATACCGCACGGATCGTGTTCTGGGTGGGGGCGGTGCTGTCGTTCGCGACGATCGTGTGGTCGGTCAGCCGCGTGCCAGAGCTGCCGCTGACCGAGGCCGAGCAGGAGCACATCAAGGCCCAGCCTAAGGGGCTGCGCGCCACGGTGGCGGAAATCGGTTCGGCGATCCGCGAAATGCCGGTGGCGATGCGGAAAATGGGGCTGATGAGCCTGTTCCAGTGGTTCGGCATGTCGGGATACTGGAGCTACGTGATCTACACGATCGGCCGCAGCGTTTACGATACTTCTGATCCGGCCAGTTCGGCCTTCCGCAGTGCGGTGCTGGCCAATGGCGAAATGGCCGCGTTCTATAACCTGATCGCGTTCGTTGGCGCATTCCTGATGGTGCCGCTGGCCAAACGTTGGGGCGCGGGGCCGCTGCACGCGCTGTGCCTTGCGGCGGGCGGGCTGGCGATGCTGGCGCTGCCGCACGTCGAAACCAAGGCGATGCTGTTCCTGCCCGCGATCGGCACCGGGCTGGCGTGGGGTTCGATCATGGGCAACCCATACGTCATTCTGGCCAACACGATCCCGGCGCAGCGCACCGGGGTTTACATGGGGATCTTCAACATGATGATCGTGATCCCGATGCTGCTGTTCGCGTTTGTGATGGGCACGCTTAACCTTGGTATCGTGAACCTTGGGCTGGGGCTGTACCAGAACGTGTTGGGCCACCAGCCGGGCAACGTGCTGACGCTGTCTGGGGTCTGCATGATCCTTGCCGCGGCGGCGGTGCTGACTGTGCGCGAAGGCCGCGCATCGGCGCAAACTGAGGCAGCAATCGCGGCATGAGCGGATCGTTCGCCTCGTTGCACAGCGCGGATGCCAGCCTCGTGCTGGAATGCCGCGGCGATGGTCCGCCACTGTGGCGGCACCTTGGGGCGCGGGTTGATCCGGCCGGGCTGGGCGAGCTGGCGCAGACCCGCACCCCGGCGTCGTTTTCGCTCGATGGCGATGTGCCACTGGCCAGCGCGCCGCTGGCTGGGCTGGGCTGGTTCGGCCCGGCCGCAGTGGCGCTGCGCCGTGATGGCCGCGCGCTGGTGCCGGTGTTCGGCGCGGCCGAAGTGGTGCAAGGCGATGGGCAGATCACCATCTGCCTGACCGATGCGCAGGAAGGCGTGCGGCTGGAACAACGCATTGCGCTGGCCCCCGGCGGCGGGTTCCTGTTCGATGCGGTGCTCCACAATACTGGTGCTATCCCCTTCGCCGTTGATTGGCTGGCGAGCGCGCTGTTGCCGCTGCCGGCAACCAGCCGCGAACTGATATCATGGCGCGGGCGGCACAATGCCGAACTGGTCGAACTGGCTGAACCGATGCCTGAGCAGGCGTGGCTGCGCGAAGTGCGCCGCGGGCTGACCGGCCATGGCGGGGCCGCGGCAGTGGTGGTGATGGACGATGGTGCCACCCATCACGCCGGGCTGGTCTATGCGCTGCAACTGGCTTGGTCGGGTAGCAGCCGGGTGGCGGTTGAACGCGACGATGAAGGGTTCTGGACGCTCAGCGCGGGCGCGGTGATCGAACCCGGCGAAGTGGTATTGGCCCCCGGGGCAAGCCACACTGCGCCGCAGGTGATTTTGGCCGTTTCGGCGCAGGGGCGCAACGGCGCGATGGCGCAGCACCATGGTGCCGTGCGCGCCCGGCTGGATTGGCCCGGTGGGGCGATGCGCCCGCGCCCGGTGCATCTCAATAGCTGGGAAGCCTGCTATTTCGATCACGATGCCACGCGGATTCTGGCGCTGGCCGAAGCTGCGGCTGGGGTGGGGATCGAACGCTTCATTCTTGATGATGGCTGGTTCCGTGCGCGCAACAACGACGATGCCGGGCTGGGCGATTGGACCACCGATCCGGTGAAGTATCCGGATGGGCTGCGCCCGCTGGCCGATCAGGTGATCGCGCTGGGGATGGAATTCGGGCTGTGGGTCGAACCCGAAATGGTCAACCCGGATAGCGACCTGTACCGCGCGCATCCCGATTGGGCGCTGGCCCTGCCGGGGCGTGCCCAGCCAACCGCGCGCAACCAGTTGGTGCTCAATCTGGCCCTGCCGCAAGTGCGGGATTACTTGTTCGGTGCGCTCGATGCGCTCTTGGCCGAATTGCCGATTTCGTACCTCAAGTGGGATCACAATCGCGATCTGGCCCCCGCGGGCGGCGCGGCGCAAGTGCTGGGGACGTATGATCTGCTGGCGCGGCTGCGCGCGGCGCATCCCGGGGTTGAAATCGAAAGCTGTGCCGGTGGCGGCGGGCGATCGGACGCTGGGATCGCGGCCTATACCCACCGGTTCTGGACCAGCGATAACATCGATGCGGTCAGCCGTGTGCCAATCCAGCGCGGGTTCCTGCCGTTCCTGCCGCCCGAAGTGATGGGATCGCACATCGGTGCCAGCCCGGCCCACGCCACCGGGCGCGGGCAATCGATGGGGTTCCGGGCCGCGGTGGCGATGCCGGGGCATTTCGGGGTTGAGCTTGATCCGCGCCAGTTGAACGCAGCCGACCGTGCCGAACTGGCTGGCTGGATCGCGTTCCATAAAGACTGGCGCAAGTTGTTGCACCAAGGTCGGGTGTGGCTGGGCGAAGGTGCCGATGGGCTGGTCTGGCAGGCGCAGGGGACGGCAGACGAATTCCTGCTGTTTGCTATCCGTACCGCCCCCGCGCAGGATCGCCGGCCGCAGCCGCTGCGCCTACCGTTTCTGGCCGATGCCGGGGCGTGCGCGGTCAAGCTGCTGCGAATCGCCGGCGGGGAAGGTGGCCATGCGGCGCACCTGCCGCCGCTGTGGGCCGATGGCGCGCAAACTTTCACCGGCAGCTGGCTGGCCCATGCCGGGTTGCCGCTGCCGCCGTTGAAGGCCGAATGCATGGCGATCTTTCACGTGCAGGTGGCGCAATGAGCCTTGAGGACCTGCCGCACCGCCGCCGCAACTTGTTGACCGGCGAATGGTTGCTGGTTTCGCCGCACCGGGCCAAGCGGCCATGGCAGGGCGAAGCCGCGGCCCCCACACCGCCGCGCGCCGCCGCGCATGATCCGGCCTGCCATCTTTGCGCCGGCAACACCCGCGCCACGGGTGAAGTCAATCCGGCCTATGATGGCACGTTCGTGTTCACGAACGACTTTGCCGCGTTGCTCGATCAGGGTGGGGTGGCTGCCGCCCCGCAGGACTTGTTCGAAACCTGTCCGGCCACCGGCGAAGCGCGGGTGATCTGCTTTGCCCCCGATCACGGGGCCACGCTGGCCCGGTTGCCGGTGGCTGCGATTGGCCGGGTGATTGATTGCTGGTGCGATCTTTCGGCCGAACTCGGGGCCAAGTGGGCCAACGTTCAGTTGTTCGAAAACAAGGGCGCGATGATGGGGGCGTCCAGCCCACACCCGCACGGCCAAGTCTGGGCGAGCGATTTCGTGCCCGAACTGCCGGCGCGTGAAGACGCCCGCCAGCGCGCATGGGTGGCAGAGCGGGGTTCTGTGCTGCTTGATGATGTCGCCGCGGCGGAATTGACCGCGGGTGACCGTGTGGTCGAAGCCAATGCGCATTGGCTGGCGGTGGTGCCGCACTGGGCGGCATGGCCATTTGAAACGTTGTTGATCGCCCGCGACCCGGTGGCCCGGCTGGAGCAACTGGATGGTGCGGCGCGGGAAGCGCTGGCCGAAATTCTTTCGCGCCTGCTGCGCCGATATGATGGGCTGTTCAACTGCGATTTCCCATATTCGATGGGCTGGCACGGTGCGCCGCACGCGCTGGGTGATGATACCGCCCACTGGCGTCTGCACGCGCACTTCCTGCCGCCGCTGCTGCGTTCGGCGAGTGTGCGCAAGCATATGGTCGGGTTTGAACTGCTGGGCGAAACCCAGCGCGACATCACCCCTGAAAGCGCGGCCCAGCGCCTGCGCGCGGTGGAGATCGCGGCATGACGCTGATCGAACGCACCCGCGCCGGGTTTGTCCGCGCTTATGGCCATGAACCGGATGGCGTGGTGTTCGCCCCGGGTCGGGTCAACCTGATCGGTGAACATGTTGATTACAACGATGGGCTGGTCTTGCCGCTGCCGATTGCGGCCGGCACCGCGATCGCGTGGAGCGCCGCGCCCACTGCCGAAATCGCCGCGATCGCGCTCGATCTTGGCGGGCAGGAAGATCGCTTTGCCCCGGGCGCAGTAACCCCGCATCAGCCGGTGGATTGGCGGTCGTACTTGCGCGGGATGGCCGCGGAACTGGCGGCCAAGGGGGTCGTGCTGGGCGGGGCCAAGCTGGCGATTGCGGGATCGATCCCGCGCGGATCGGGGCTGTCGTCTTCGGCATCGCTGTGCGTTGCGCTTGGCCGGGCGCTGGTGGCGGCCAGTGGTGCGGCGCTGCCCGGGCCGCGCGATCTGGCGCTGGCGGCGCAGGCGGCGGAACACAACTGGGCCGGGGTCCATTGCGGGATTATGGATCAGATGGCCATTGCCGCGGGTGAAATGGGGGCCGCGTTGCTGCTCGACTGCCGCGATCTGGCCACGCAGATCGTGCCGCTGCCAGCGGAATGGGCGGTGATGATCGTGCAATCCGGGGTCCAGCGCGGGCTGGTCGATGGCCATTACAACCAGCGCCGGCGCGATTGCGAAGCGGCGGCCGCGGCGCTGGGCCTGGCAAGCCTGCGCGATGCCAGCCTTGATGATGTGGCTGCGGCTACGCTTGATCCGCTGGTGCGTCGCCGGGCGCACCATGTCGTCAGCGAAATCGCCCGGACCACCGCGGCGGTTGCAGCGATCGCGGCGCGCGATCTGGCAAGCTTGGGCCAGATCATGGCAGCCAGTCATGCATCGCTGCGCGATGATTTTGAAGTTTCGCTGCCCCCGGTCGATGCGCTGGTCACCGTGTTGCAACGGGCGATCGGGCCGCAGGGCGGGGCACGGATGACCGGAGGCGGGTTTGGCGGCGCAGTGGTTGCCGTGATGCCTGCCGAACACGTGTCCAGCGTGCGCGCCGCGGTGGTGGCGGGGTATCACCCGCCGCAGGGCGCGTCGCTGGAAATCATGCTTGAAGGGGCTGGCGCAAAGCCGGCCGAGGAACTGGAATAACGATGTCGGAAGTAATGAATCTCGAACGCAAGTCGATTTCGCGGTGGCAGCCGCAAGCCTATGCTGATGGCTGTGAAATTGCCCTGATTACCGCGGCCGATATTGTGCCGGTGGTGCCCGGTATCGACTTGTGGGATTCGTGGCCGTTGGCGCACGAAGACGGGCGCACCGCGATCATCGGTGGGCGGCAATACTGGTTCTTCCTCAGCGCCCCGTGTTTTCCCGATCCGGGCCAGCGCCATGACGTGGCGCGGATCCGGCTGGCATCGAAGGGTGCCGATGGCTGGCGCGATCATGGCAATGCCATGCCCGATGGTTTCAGCCCCGGTGCCCGTGAATGGGCCGGTTCGGCGGTGCTGCACGATGATGGCCGTAGTGTAACCCTGTTCTTCACCGCGGCGGGGCGGCGTGATGGCGCGCCGTCGTTCGAACAGCGCCTGTTCGCCACCAACGGCGTGCTGGGCGCGGATGGGCCGGGCGGCTGGGAAACGCCTTATGAAATCGTTGCCCCCGATGGCGCGCGTTACATGGTGGCGTGCGATACCGATGCCCGCCCCGGCATGATCAAGGCCTTCCGCGATCCCGCGTGGTTCCGCGATCCCCAAACCGGCAAGTGCCACGTGTTGTTCACCGCCAGCGCAGGCTGGTCGGACCACGATTACAACGGCACGGTCGGGATCTGCACGCTGGAAGGCGATCGCTGGGTACTGGGCGATCCGCTGCTTGAAGCCGTTGGCGTCAACAACGAACTGGAACGCGCCCATGTGATCGTGCGCGATGGTTTGTATTATCTGTTCTGGTCAACCCAGCGGCATACCTTTGCGCCCGATGCCCATGCCGGGCCGAACGGCCTTTATGCCGCGGTGGCCGATAACCTGTTTGGCCCGTGGACCCCGGTCAACACCGGCGGACTGGTGGCCGGCAACCCGGCAAGCGAACCGACCCAAGGTTATTCCTGGTGGGTAACGGGCGAAGGCGAAGTGTGGAGCTTTATCGACCACTGGGGCATGCAGGGGCGGACATTCGCCAGCCATCCCGAAGTGCTGCGCGCGCAATTTGGCGGAACGGCTGCGCCGGTCTTCCGGCTGGCGTTTGCCGGCAATCGCGTAACGATCGCTGCCTGATCGCGGACCCGTCATGCGCCCTCGCTATCACTACGCCGCGCAGTCGAACTGGCTGAGCGATCCCAACGGTCTCGTCCATCACGCGGGCGAATGGCATATGTGCTACCAATACAACCCGCAGGGGGAAGATTGGGGTCACATGAGCTGGGGCCATGCCATCAGCCGTGATCTGGCCACGTGGGAGGAACTTCCGCCTGCACTGGTTGACGACGATCAGTTCATGATCTTTTCCGGGTCAGCGGTGATCGATCACGCCAATACTGCCGGGTTCGGCAAGGATGCGATGGTGGCGCTTTATACCGGCGCGGCCGAAGGCCATCAGGCCCAATGTCTGGCGTGGAGCACCGACAACGGGCGGACTTGGACGAAATATGCCGGTAACCCGGTGCTGGATATCGGGATCGCTGATTTTCGCGATCCGAACGTGTTCTGGCACGAACCCAGCGGGCGCTGGATCATGGTGGTGGTGCTGTCGACCGAAAACAAGGCGCGGCTTTATGCTTCGGCTGATCTCAAGCACTGGCAGCCGCTGTCGGATATTCCCGGAACCGCGGCGCCGGGTACGATCTGGGAATGTCCGCTGCTGATCGAATTGCCGGTGGAAGGCGGCGGGGAGCCGCGCTGGTTGTTCAAGGTGGACGTGCTGCACGGCGCGCCGGGTTCGGGCGCGCTCTATCAGGTTGGCACATTCGACGGGACGCAGTTTACAGCCGATCATGCTGATTGGCTGGTGGCTGACATGGGTAGCGATTTTTACGCCGCAATTGCATGGCACGAACCGCGCGATGCGACAGGGCGGCCCTTGTGGATCGGCTGGATGGGCAACCATGCCTATCAGGGGCGCTTGCCGCTGCAAGGCTGGCGCGGGGCAATGAGCCTGCCGCGCCGCCTGTCACTGGTCCGCCGCGATGGCCGGCTGGTGCTGCGTCAGCAGGTAGAGCCGGCGGCGCTGCAAGGTGTTGCACAGGCCGTGATCGAGGCGGGGTCCCTGCCAATGGCAACCGCATTGGCGCTGCCCCCGCGCGGAGATTTCACGCTGGTGCTGGATGACGGTGCGGGGCGGTTGCTGATGATCGAACGGCACGCAGCACAGGTTCTGGTGACCCGCCGCGATCCGGTTTCGCCATTTCTTGACGCGGTTTGCCGCGCCCGCGTGGCATCGGATGCGCTGCTGTCGCTTTGGCTCGATGTCGGCAGCCTTGAAGTGCTGGCCGATGATGGAACCGTGGCGATCAGTTTGCAGCACCGCATGGCGGGCGAGAAGATCAGTGCGCGGTTGCGGGAAAGCGTTGACGCTTAGGCCGTGTCGCGCTGAACCAGCACCGGGGGCATCTCAACCGAGGGCGCATCATCGCCGCCAAGCCGCGTGAACAATGCGGATACCATGGCGCGCGCGCCTTCGGCGATGTTCTGGCTGATCGTGGTCAACCGCGGGATGGTCTGTTCGGCCAAGGGCAGGTCGTCAAATCCGGTAACGGCAATGTCATCGGGCACTTTGACGCCGTGATCGGCCAGCGCGCGCACCGCGTGCATCGCGATCAGGTCGGACGCCGCGGCAATCCCGTCAACGCCGTCCAGCAGTTCGGGGATGTGCGCGGCGATTTCATCGGCCATGACATCCGATGCAAGGTGGGTCGGCAGTTCGATTGGACGGGGCAGGCCGGCGGCGTCGGTCGCATCGCAAAGCCCGCGAAAGCGTTCGCCGATTTCGATGGCTTCGACATCGCCCAGAAACGCGATCTGCCTGCACCCGCGCTGGATCAGGCATTCCCCGGCAAGGCGCCCGCCATTGCGGTTGTCGACGCCCACCGTGCAGTGGGTTTGTCCATCGACATGGCTGCCCCAGACCACCATCGGGCGAAAGCGCTTGGCGACGCGTTCAATCGCCTCGAACTGGTTGGATTGACCGATCAGCAGGACGCCGTCGAGCATCCCGGAATCGACGATCCGTTCCAGCCAGTCTTCGGCATCGGGAATGACGCGGCTGAGCATGATGTCATAGCCGTTTTCGGTCAGCGCGTCGGCCAGATGGCCAAGGATCGCCATGAAAAACGGATCAGACAAGTGCTGGCGCTGTTCGTGGCCCAAGGGCACGACCACCCCGATCACCTTGGTTTCCTGCACGCGCAGCCGGCGGGCCATCTGGTTGGGACGGAACCCGTGCTCCCGGGCGATCGCCTGAATCCGTTCGCGGGTTTCCTTGTTTACCAATGACTTGTCTGCCAGGGCGCGAGAAACCGTGCCGGTTGATACCCCTGCCAGCCGGGCCAATTCGGCGATGTTGCGAATGCGGGCGGGGGGAGAAGGGGCGTCTGTCATATCTCGATCATATCGCGGCAATCTGGCAGTGATGCGTTGCAAGAGCTTGTGATGTCAACTCTAACTGCAGGGATTGTGCATCATGCGAAGGTGGTGGCTGGGCAGCGAGGTGTGGCGATGAAGCCACAATTGTCGCGTTCTTGACAATCGATTGCAAAACACCAGTTGCAATCGATTGTTGGCTGTGACAGTGCGAGGCTCGACTTGCATGTGGCAAGCATCGATTCCTGTTTTCTTAAGGGGAGAGGGTATGAAGAAATCTGTTCTGCGGAACTGTGCGTCGGTTGCCGTTCTGGCAGCGATGGCGGCGGTTGCCGT
>JBDKLL010000087.1:0-8154 GCA_039795595.1 Pseudomonadota bacterium | reverse complement strand
CCAGTTCTTCGCGCATCCACGCGCTTTCGGTTTGCAGCAAGCGGCGGTTGAGGTTGCCGATCACCCCTTCGAACGCCTTGTTCACGGTGTAGCTTTTCTTGCCGTCCATGAACGTCAGCGCGACCGGCGTGCCACCCGTGCCATAAAGGATCACCAGCTGCACTTCGCCCGGCAGATCCTGCCACGGGGTGTCCAGGCTGAACCCGAACTGTGCGGCCAGGCTGGCCAGCACTTGCATATAATACGGCGAAGGCGGGTTCGATTTCGCCCACGGCACCACCGCGCCCTGTTTCAGGCTGAGCGCTTCGTTGGGCACCACCAGTTGCGGATCGAACAGCAGCTTTTCGCCCAGCCCATCGCAGGCCGGACACGCGCCTTGCGGGGAGTTGAACGAAAACAGGCGCGGTTCGATGCTTTCGATGGTGAAGCCCGATACCGGGCAAGCGAACTTTTCGCTGAACACGATGCGGTTGGCGGGCAGCCCCGCGCCCTTCATCGCGCCGCCGGTTTCCTCACCCTCGCGGCCCGGCACCACGCCATCGGCCAGATCGATGTAGGCCAGCCCTTCGGCCAGTTTCAGCGCCTGTTCGAAGCTATCGGCCAGTCGGGTTTCGATCCCTTCGCGCACGGCGATACGATCCACCACTACTTCGATGTCATGCTTGTATTTCTTGTCGAGCGCGGGGGCTTCTTCGATCGCGTAAAATTCACCGTCGATCCGCACGCGGGTGTAGCCCGCCTTTTGCCATTCGGCCAATTCCTTGCGGTATTCACCCTTGCGGCCGCGCACCACCGGGGCCAGCAGATAAGCCCGCGTGCCTTCGGGCAGCGCCATCACCCGATCAACCATCTGGCTGACGGTTTGCGCCGCAATCGGCAGCCCCGTGGCCGGCGAATAGGGCACCCCGACCCGCGCCCAGAGCAGGCGCATATAGTCATAGATCTCGGTCACCGTCGCCACGGTGGAACGCGGGTTGCGGCTGGTGGTTTTCTGTTCGATCGAAATCGCCGGGGAAAGCCCGTCGATATGTTCGACATCGGGCTTTTGCATCATTTCGAGGAACTGGCGCGCATAGGCCGAAAGGCTTTCGACATAGCGGCGCTGGCCTTCGGCATAGATCGTATCGAAGGCCAGACTGGACTTGCCCGAACCCGACAGGCCGGTGATCACGATCAGGCTATCGCGCGGAAGCTCGACATCGATGCCTTTAAGGTTGTGTTCGCGCGCGCCGCGCACGACGATCTTGGAAAGCGACATGGCGCGTCTGTTCCAGATCTGTTCGCCGGTGACAAGAGCCTCCACACCCCGGCCTGTGGGCAATGGGCCGCAAACGCTGGCGCTTCCCGGCGGGTTTGCGCCATGCCAGTGGCTGGCCACTCCACCAACTGCCCCCAGCTTTCTGCGAACGGCATTGACCCGTGCCGTCGCACGCGCAAGGAAAGGGGCATCTTGAACCGCCCCATACGCGGGCTGGTTCGCGCATCCGGTTCCGGGAGACTGACCGACATGAATTCTCGCCTGCTTATTTCCGCCGCGGCGCTGGCCCTGCTTGCCGCCCCGCTGGCTACCGCACAACTGATCGCGGCCGATGCGCCCGCTGCAACTGCCCACGCCGCGATCGGGGCATGGGGGGTCGATCTGGCCGGTGGCGATGCCGCCGTAAAGCCGGGTGACGATTACTTCCGGTTCGCCGCGGGCAAGTGGTTCGATACCACTGAAATTCCGTCCGACCGCCCATCGACCGGCACCTTCTATGACTTGCGCGAGCGGACTCAGGCCCAATTGAAGGATCTGATCACCAACGCCCCGGCCGGCAGCAAGTATGGCGCGATGTATGCCAGCTTCCTGAACGAACAGCAGGTCGAAAAGGTTGGCTTGGCCCCGCTGATGAAAGACGTGGCAGCGATCAAGGCGATCAAGACCAAGGCCGCCTTCGCCCATCAGATGGGCACCACCAATGGCCGCTTCGGGATCAGCGTGATCGATTATGGGGTTGGTTCAGATACCGCCAATCCGAACCTCAACGTGCTGTATATCGGCCAAGGCGGGCTGGGCCTGCCCGAACGCGAATATTATTTCGACAAGCAGTTCGACAAGCAGCGCACCGCCTATCGCGCCTATATCGAACGGACGATGAAAACGCTGGGCTATGCCGATCCCAAGGCGGCGGCCGACGCGATTTTCAACTTTGAAACCAACATTGCCTACAAGAGCTGGAAGATCGCTGACCGGCGCGACATCGACAAAGTCAACAACCCGATGAGCACGGCGCAGTTGATCGCCTATGCCCCAGGGTTCGATTGGGCTGCGTTCTTCGCCGGCGCCAAGATCCCGGCGCAGCAGCGCATGATCGTCGGTGAAAACACCGCGGTAAAGGCGATCGCCGTGCTCTATTCCGAAACCCCGCTCGATACGCTCAAGCTGTGGCAGGTGTTCCACACCGCCGATCAGGCCAGCGGCTATCTGAACAAGGCGATGGTCGACAGCCGGTTTGAATATGCCAAGACCCTGTCGGGCGTGGGCACGATTCGGCCGCGCTGGAAGCGGGCAACCGATCTGGTTGACAGTTCGCTGGGCGAACTGGTTGGCCAGGATTACGTCAGCAAGTACTTCCCGGCTTCGTCAAAGGCCAAGATGGAAGAACTTGTCGCCAACCTGAAGGTGGCGATGGCCGGGCGGATCAAGGCAAATGAATGGATGAGCGAAGCCACCAAGGCGGCCGCACTCGACAAGCTGAACCGCATGGACGTGATGGTTGGCTATCCCGACAAGTTCCGCAACTATGACGCGCTCAAAGTTGATGCGGCCGATCTTTACGGGAATGTCCAGCGCGCCGGCGCGTTCAACGCGGCCTATCAGATGAGCTTCCTGGGCAAGCCGGTCGATCGCAAGCTGTGGGGGATGAACCCGCAGACGGTGAACGCCTACAACGGCGGGCTGGAAAACAAGATCGTGTTCCCCGCCGGGATCCTGCAGGCCCCGTTCTTTGACCCGGCGGCGGATGATGCGGTTAATTATGGCGCGATCGGTGCGGTGATCGGCCATGAAATCAGCCACGGGTTCGACGATCAAGGCCGCAAGATCGACGCCACCGGCGCGGTCCGCGATTGGTGGACCGCCGAAGACGCCAAACGGTTTGAAGAACAGGCCAAGATCTTTGGCGGGCAATACGCCAAGTACGAAGTGGCGCCCGGTGCGTTCATCAACCCGGACCTGACGATGGGCGAAAACATCGCCGACTTTGCCGGGGTGCAGGTTGCACTGGATGCCTATCATGCGGCACTGGGTGGCAGGGCTGCCCCGGTGATCGATGGGCTGACCGGCGAACAGCGCTTCTTCCTGGCCTATGCTCAGGTGTGGCGGACCAAGATGCGCGAAGACGCACTGCGCAATCAGGTCGCAACCGATCCGCACAGCCCGGCGCAGTTCCGCTCGTTCGCTCCGCTGCGCAACGTTCAGGCATGGTACGATGCCTGGGGCGTAAAGGCGGGCGATAAGCTCTACATCGCTCCCGAACAACGCGCCAAGATCTGGTGATCGCCGCGCGCTGATCGCAAGTTTTCCGGGGGTGGCAGCGATGCTGCCCCCGCACTTTTTCAAGGACACGAATAGTCATGCGCACCCTTCCGTTCATTTCGGTTTCGTTGCTGGCGCTGGCCGCCTGCGCGCCCAAGCCCGCCCCGGTTTCAGCGCCTATCGCGGCCCCTGCTCCCGCCCCTTATGCCCCGGTCATCCCCAAGGGCACCGGCGTGTTTGCCGAAGCATCGACGCTGCCGTTTAAGGCCCCAGACTTCAGCAAGATTCAGGACAGCGATTTTGAACCTGCAATCGAACAGGGGATCGCAATCCAGCTGGCCGAAGTGGATGCAATCGCCGGCGATCCTGCCGCCCCCACGTTCGACAACACCATTGTGGCGCTGGAACGATCGGGCCAGATGCTGACCCGCGTGCTCAACGTGTTCGGCGCGCTGACCAGCGCCAACACCAATGACACGCTGGATGCGGTTGATAGCCGCACCGCGCCCAAACTGGCCGGGATGCGCGATGCCATATTGCTGAACGACAAGCTGTTTGCCCGGGTCAAGGCGCTGTATGATAACCGCGCCGCGCTGAACCTCGATCTCGATCAGCTCCAAGTGCTGACCATCACTTATGAAAACATGGTCCGCAACGGCGCGCTGCTGGGCGCGGCAGACAAGCAGGCGCTGAAAGACGTCAACGGCCGCCTGTCCACATTGTCGACCGACTTCGGCCAGTATCTGACCAAGGGCACCAAGGATGGCGCGCTGGTGATCACCGACAAGGCCTGGCTGGCCGGGCTATCCGCCGCAGACATCGCCGCCGCCGAACGCGCAGCGGCCGAGCGCAAGCTGCCCAAGGGCAGTTATGTCATCCCGTTGCAAAACACCACGCAGCAACCGCTGCTGGCTTCGCTCAGCAATCGCAAGGCACGGCAGGCACTGTTCGAGCAAAGCTGGCTGCGTTCGGAACGCGGTGATGCCAACGATACCCGCGGGCTAATTCAGGATTTGGCCGTGCTGCGCGCGCAAAAGGCCAAGCTGCTCGGCTTTCCGGACTATGCCAGCTATGTCCTGACCAACCAGATGGCGCAAACCCCCGCCAAGGCGATCGGCTTTCTCCAGCAACTGGTGCCGGCGCTGGCCGCCGCGCAGCAGCGCGATGCCGCCGAACTGAACGCCTTTATCCGCCATGATGGGGGCAAGTTCACCGTCACCCCGGCGGACTGGGATTTCTATTCGGAAAAGCTGCGCAAGCAGAAGTATGACCTCGATCAGAACCAGGTGAAGCCTTATCTGGAAATCACCAACGTGCTGGAAAACGGCGTGTTCTTCGCCGCGAACCAGCTTTACGGGCTGACTTTCAAACGGCGCACCGATATCCCGGCTTATCACCCGGACGTGACCGTTTATCAGGTCTATGACGCCGATGGCAGCGAACTGGCGCTGTTCTATTTCGACCCGTGGAAGCGCGACAACAAGTCGGGCGGGGCATGGATGTCGAACTTCGTTGACCAGACCACCCTGCTGGGAACCAAGCCGGTGGTCTTTAACGTCGAAAACTTTACCAAGCCCGCTCCCGGCCAGCCTGCGCTGATCACGTGGGATGATGCCAACACGATGTTCCACGAATTCGGCCATGCGCTACACGGGATGCTTTCGAACCAGCGCTATCCTTCGATCGCAGGCACCAACACCGCGCGCGATTTCGTCGAGTTCCCCAGCCAGTTCAACGAAAACTGGATGACCGAACCGCGCGTGCTGGCGAATTTTGCCAAGCATTACCAAACCGGCAAGCCAATGCCTGCCACGCTGGTGGCCAAGATCGAAAAGGCCAAGCACTTCAATCAGGGATATGCCTTGGGCGAAGTGGTGGCCGCTGCGCTGCTTGACCTCAAATGGCACGCACAGGGCAGTGATGCCGGCAAGCAGGACATCGATGCCTTTGAAGCCAAGGCGCTGGGCAGCACCGGGCTGGATATCGCCCATGTTCCCACCCGCTACCGCTCCAGCTATTTCCGCCACATCTGGGCCAATGGCTATGCCGCCGGGTATTACGCCTATAGCTGGACCGAAATGCTCGACCACGATGCCTACCAGTGGTTCGTGGACAATGGCGGGATGACCCGCGCCAATGGCCAGCGGTTCCGCGATATGGTGCTGTCGAAAGGGCATTCGCTCGAATATGCCGATATGTACCGCGCGTTTGCCGGGCGCGATCCCAGCATCGAACCGCTGCTCAAGGCGCGCGGGCTGAAATAACCGCGTCCCGTCCCACGGCAAATGCAGCCGGGCACCCCAGCGCCAAGCGTGCTGGGGTGCCCGGCTCATGGTTAAACATAAGAAACCATAGCAGCACACGAAGCCTTAGCCGCGCTGGGCCTAAGACCGCGGCGATGACGATCCGTTTTGCCGCCGCCCGCCCCCGCATTTCCGGCCTGATCGGCCGATCGCCGTGGCCGCTTGAACCGCCACGGGCCAGCAATGACAACGCGCCGGAGCCGAAACCGGAGCCTGAACCAGAACCCGCCCCACCCCACCGCACCGATTTGCTGCGGGCGGCCCTGCTGCACTTCGCGGTGCACGGATTGGGCGCCGCGGCCGAGGCGCGGCTCGAAGCGCTGCGCTGCCATGCCCGGCACCAGACCAAACAGGCACTGCACTGGCTGGCGATCTGCCGCCAGTTCGATCGCCGTATGGCCGCAGCCTTGGCGCGCAAGTTGGCTTTGAAAACCAAGCGGCAAAGCACCCATGACTTGCCTTTCTGAACGTCAGTTGCTATTGCGAACCATTATCGCAAAATAGTTGCAGGCACAGGGCTTTCCCGGCTTGCAATCACCTTCCCGCGCGCTTACGGCACCTCTGTTAACTGGGCGACCCGTGTTCCAGCGGGATGGAATGGGCCGCCTGTACTGCCAGCCTCGTCTTGTCAGGCGCGATCTTGTCAGACGTGATCCCGCATTCAGGGAAGGACATCGTCGGATTATGGCTCGCAAGAAAATTGCCCTTATCGGCGCCGGCATGATCGGTGGCACGCTCGCTCACCTCGCCGCCAAGAAGGAACTGGGCGATATCGTCCTGTTCGACATTGCCGAAGGCATGCCCCAGGGCAAAGCACTTGATCTGGCGCAGTGCGGCCCGGTCGAAGGGTTCGATGCCCAGATCAAGGGCACCAACGATTACGCCGACATTGCCGGTGCCGATGTGGTGATCGTCACCGCCGGCGTGCCGCGCAAGCCGGGGATGAGCCGCGACGATCTGCTGGGCATCAACCTGGGCGTGATGAAGTCGGTTGGCGAAGGCCTGAAGAAGTACGCCCCCGATGCTTTCGTGATCTGCATCACCAACCCGCTTGATGCGATGGTCTGGGCGCTGCGCGAATTTTCGGGCCTGCCCGCAAACAAGGTTGTGGGCATGGCCGGCGTGCTCGATTCGGCCCGGTTTGCCACGTTCCTCGCTTGGGAATTCGGCGTTTCGGTGAAGGACGTGAACGCCTTCGTACTGGGCGGCCATGGCGACACGATGGTGCCGGTGCTCGAATATTCGACGATCAGCGGCATCCCGGTCACCGATCTGGTCAAGATGGGCAAGTCGACCAAGGAAAAGCTCGACGAAATCGTGGCCCGCACCCGCAGCGGCGGCGGCGAAATCGTTGGCCTGCTGAAAACCGGTTCGGCCTACTATGCCCCCGCCACCAGCGCGATCGCGATGGCCGAAGCCTATCTGGGCGACCAGAAGCGCATCCTGCCTTGCGCCGTGCACGTCGATGGCAAGTACGGGCTTGATGGCCTGTACGTTGGCGTGCCGGTGGTGATCGGCGCGAACGGCGCGGAAGAGGTGATCGAAATCAACCTCGACGCCGAAGCGAAAGCCAATTTCCAGGTCTCGGTCGATGCGGTCAAGGAACTACTGGTCGCCTGCAAGGCGATCGATCCCAGCCTGGCTTAATTCTCTCTTTCCTCCTCAGGAGCAGAACTCTCATGTCGATTTTGATCAACAAGAACACCAAGGTCATTACCCAGGGGATGACCGGTGCCACCGGTACGTTCCACACCGAACAGGCGCTGGCCTATGGCACGCAGATGGTTGCGGGCGTCACCCCCGGCAAGGGCGGCACCGTCCATGTTGGCCTGCCCCAGTATGATACCGTGGCCGAAGCCAAGGCGATGACCGGCGCCACCGCATCGTGCATCTACGTTCCGCCTCCGGGTGCGGCCGATGCGATCCTTGAAGCGATCGACGCCGAGATGGAACTGATCGTGTGCATCACCGAAGGTATCCCGGTGCTCGACATGGTCCGCGTGAAGCGCGCGCTGCAGGGTTCGAAGAGCCGCCTGATCGGCCCGAACTGCCCCGGCGTGCTGACCCCGAACGAATGCAAGATCGGCATCATGCCCGGCAGCATCTTCAAGAAAGGCAGCGTGGGCGTTGTTTCGCGTTCGGGCACGCTGACGTATGAAGCCGTGTTCCAGACCACCAACATCGGCCTTGGCCAGACCACCGCGGTGGGCATCGGCGGCGATCCGGTGAACGGCACCAACTTCATCGACGTGCTGGAACTGTTCCTGGCGGACGATGAAACCAAGTCGATCATCATGATCGGTGAAATCGGCGGCAGCGCCGAAGAAGAAGCCG
>JBDKLL010000086.1:0-9939 GCA_039795595.1 Pseudomonadota bacterium | reverse complement strand
GCATTTCGGGGATCAAGCCCACGTATGGCCGGTGCAGCCGGTGGGGCGTGGTGGCGTTTGCCAGTTCGCTCGATCAGGCCGGGCCGATGGCGCATGACGTGCGCGATTGCGCGATCATGCTGGAGGCGATGGCCGGGTTCGATCCCAAGGACGCAACCAGCCTGAACCTGCCGGTGCCGGAATGGGAATCAAACCTTTCGGGTGATTTGCGCGGCAAGAAAGTGGGTATCCCGCGCGAATATCGGGTCGATGGCCTCGATGCCGATGTCGCCGCCAGCTGGGACCGCGGGATCGCGTGGCTCAAGGATGCCGGGGCGGAGATCGTTGAGATCAGCCTGCCGCACACCAAGTATGCCCTTCCGGCCTATTACATCATCGCCCCGGCGGAAGCCTCGTCGAACCTCGCCCGGTACGATGGCGTGCGCTATGGGCTGCGCGATCTGCCCGATGGCGCCAACCTGCAGGACATGTACGCCGCCACCCGCGCCGCCGGGTTCGGGGCCGAAGTGAAGCGCCGGATCCTGATCGGGACCTATGTGCTCTCGGCCGGGTTTTACGATGCCTATTACACGCAGGCGCAAAAGGTCCGCACGCTGATCAGCCAGGACTTCAAAAATGCGTTCACGCAAGTTGACGTGATTCTGGCACCAACCACGCCCACCGCGGCGTTCGGCCTTGGCGAAATGGTGTCTGATCCGCTGGCGATGTACCTGAACGACGTGTTCGCCGTGCCGGCCAGCCTTGCCGGCCTGCCGGCAATGTCGGTGCCGGCCGGCCTCAACCGCGAAGGGTTGCCGCTTGGCTTGCAGCTGATCGGCCGTCCGTTCGATGAACAGGGCGTTCTCAACGCCGGCCTCGCGATCGAGACGCGTGCCGGGTTCACGGCCCAGCCGAAGCAGTGGTGGTAAGATGAGCAACTATCGCATTCAGGGCGCAACCGGGGAATGGGAGGTCGTGATTGGCCTTGAAGTCCACGCGCAGGTTACGTCCAATTCCAAGCTGTTTTCCGGCGCGGCCACCGCGTTCGGGGCCGAACCCAATTCGCAGGTGTCGCTGGTTGACGCGGCGATGCCGGGGATGCTGCCGGTGCCGAACCGCGAATGCATCCGCCAAGCGGTGCGCACCGGGATGGCGATCAACGCCCAGATCAACAAGTGGTCGCGGTTCGATCGCAAGAACTACTTTTACGCCGATCTGCCGCAGGGCTATCAGATCAGCCAGTTGTACCACCCGCTGGTGGGTGAAGGCAGTCTGGAAGTGGTGCTTGATCCCAAGGACCCCGAAGGCAGTACCAAGACCATCGGGATCGAACGCATCCACGTTGAACAGGATGCGGGCAAGCTGATGCACGATCAGCACCCGACGATGTCCTATGTCGACTTGAACCGTTCGGGTGTGGCGCTGATGGAAATCGTCAGCCGCCCGGATATGCGCTCACCCGTTGAAGCCGGTGCCTATCTGGCCAAGCTGCGTCAGATCGTGCGCTATGTCGGTTCGTGCGATGGCAACATGGATCAGGGTTCGATGCGGGCCGATGTGAACGTTTCGGTGCGCCGGCCGGGCGAACCGTTTGGCACCCGCACCGAAACCAAGAACGTCAATTCGGTGCGGTTCGTGATGGCCGTGGTCGAAAGCGAAGCGCGCCGGCAGGTCGATCTGATCGAGGATGGCGGTACCGTGGTTCAGGAAACCCGGCTTTACGATCCGGACAAGAACGAAACCCGGTCGATGCGCAGCAAGGAAGACGCGCACGATTACCGCTATTTCCCCGATCCGGACCTGCTGCCGCTGGAACTGGACGATGCGTTTCTGGAAGAATGCCGCGCCAGCTTGCCCGAATTGCCGGATGCCAAACGGCACCGTTATGAAACGGCGCTGGGCCTTTCGGCCTACAACGCGGCAACGCTGACCGCGGATGTTGAAACCGCGCGCGAATTTGAAGCCTTGCTGGCCTCGGTCGCCAAGGCCAGTGGCAAGGGCGAAGCCGCCGTGGCCAAGCGCGTGGCCAACTGGTCGCTGTCGGAACAGCCGGGCGTGCTCAACGCGGCTGGCGTTGGTTCGGATCACCCGAAGAACTCCATCGCCGCTAACACCGCGATCGTCGTGGCCACGGAAAGTGGCCTGATTTCGGGCAGCAAGGCCAAGGAATTGTTCGAACTGCACCTGACCAGCGATATCGACCTTGCGGCCGAGATCGAGGCCAATCAGCAGAGCACCGATACCGGCGCGATCGAAGCGGCGGTGGATGGCGTACTGGCCGCCAATGCTGACAAGGTGGCCGAATACAAGGGCGGCAAGGAAGCCCTGTTCGGGTTCTTCGTCGGCCAGACGATGAAGGCGATGCAGGGCAAGGGCAATCCGCAACTGGTCAACCAGGTGTTGAAAGCGAAGCTGGGGTAAGCGGCACCCGATTGAACCTCTTACCCAAACGAAAGGGCGCCGGAGGATCGCTCCGGTGCCCTTTGTGTTTCAGTCGTGTGGCCAATCAGGCCTTGCGAGTGCCGTTCATCGGGAACGTCCCGAACGCGCCAGCCTTGACCGACCCGGTCAGGACATCGCCATCCACGGTGGCTTCGCCTTCCAGCGTCATCGGCATCGGCACGGTCATCTTCATCGACCAGGTCAGCTTGTTGCCATCAACCTTGCCGTTTTCGAGTTCCATCGAACCCATTGCGCCAACATTGCTGCCGGTGAAGCTATCGCCGTTGACGGTGATCGTCACTTCGCTTTTCTGATCGCCCATCGGGGTCTTGGTGACGCATTCGTAGGTGCCTGCAACCGACATCGAATCTCTCCTAAACTTACAAAGCGGTAAGTAGTGCTATCACTTGCCGTTGCCGGCCGTGCTGTCAACCTGCGACGTGGCTTCAGCGTCGGGGCCGGCGCGGAACTCCACCGGAAGGGGGAGGCCCTTCAATTGCGGCTCGATCAGCTTGCGATCGCCCACCACCACGAACACCAGCCCGGTAGGCTGGAGCCAGTTGGCCGCGGCATGGTTGATCGCAGCGCCATCGATCGCGCGATAGCGGCTGGGCAGCGTGGCGTAGTAATCATCGGGCCGGCCCAGCCGATCATTGGCAAGGATCGCCCCCAGCACTTGTGCGTTGGTTTCGAACCGGTTGGGCAGGCCGCGGATGTTGCCATCGGTGACGCGGTTCAATTCAACCGCTTCAACTCCCCGCTTGGCCGGGAATGCGGCCATGTCCTGCACCAGCAGGCGGATCGCATCTCCGGTCCGATCGGCTTGCACCGGGGCGATCAGGGACAGCGTGCGCGGGCCTTGCGGGCTGGAGACGAGCGATCGCACGCCATAGCTCCACCCCTTGTCTTCGCGCAGGTCGAGGTTGAGCCGTGAAAGAAAGCCGTTGCCGAGCACTTCGTTGGCAAGGTCGAGCGCTTCCATCCCCGGATCGCGGCCGGTCAGCGGCAGCACCCGTCCGCCGACGATCACCGATTGCGGCGATCCGGGCCGATTGATCACCACGATCCGGGGCTGCGGGGTGGAAACCGCTGCGGTCAGTGGCTTGATCGGGCGCGGGGTGGCAGGGGCGGTCCAGTTGCCAAAACTGGCTTCCAGCAAGGGTTGCAACTGCGCCATCGTGATGTCCCCGACCACGGTGATCCGCAATCCATCGCTGCGCAGCCACTTGGCGCGGGCCGCCTGCAATGTGGCCGGGGTGAGCGCGGCCACGGCCTGCGGGTTGCCCAGCCCATCGCCGGGCAGGCCATATGGATGCGCCGGGCCGAACAACAACGGGCCAAGGCTGCGCGTGGCCAAGCTGCGCGGGCTGGATAGGGCCTGCGCCAGATCGGCCAGTTGCTGGCTGCGCACGCGCGCCACATCGGCATCGCGAAACGCCGGGTTGCGCACCACATCGGCCAGCAAGGCCAGCGACGGCGCAAGGTTGGCGGTGAGCGCGGCAAGCGTGACGGCCGAGGTATCAAGGCTGGCAGCCGTGGCAAGGTGCGCGCCCAGCCGTTCCTGAGCTTCTGCGATGGCAGTGGCATCGCGGGTGGCGGTGCCTTGATCAAGCAGGCCAAGCATCAGTGATTGGGTGCCGGGGGTATCCTGCGCATCGGCGGCAAAGCCCGCATCGAAGTTCAGGCTGACCAGCACCGTCGGCACCGCAGTGCGCCGGGCCAGCGCCACCGGGATGCCGTTGGACAACGTGGTGCGTTCGATCGCCGGGAACGCCAGATCGCCCACCGGGGCCACTGCCGGGGCAGTGCGCGGCGCGGATCGGGCCAAGAGCGGTGGCGGGGCAGCACGCCGGACGGTTTTGGGCGGCAGTTTGCCCGCCGCTTCATCGCCCCACCCGCCCATTGTTTCGCCGCGTTCGGTGCGCGTGCCCGGGGTGATCGCCAAGGCATATTGCGGGCGCGAAAGCCAGCGCTGCACCGCCGATTGCACCGCAGCCGGGGTTAGCGCGGCGATCCGGGCCAGATCACGCTTGAACTGCGCGGGATCGCCTGAATAGAGCAGCCCTTCGGCCAGTTGTGCGCCCTTACCCGAAAATCCGCCAACTTGTTCCAGCGCGCCGATCTGGCCGGCCACGGTGCTGGTGGCGGCGCGCTGCAGTTCGTCGGCGCTGGGGCCTTCGGCCATGAACCGGGCGATCACGCCATCGAATTCGCGCTCGGCCATGGCGCGGTCGATGCCGGGTTTCACATCCATCATGATCTGCAATTGGCTGATCTGTTCGAACTGCATCGCGCTAGCCGATACGGCCACGGCCACCTGCTTGCCGCGCACCAGTTCATTATCCAGCCGCGAACTGGCCAACCCGCCCAGCACCCGCATCCCGATATCCAGCGCCGGGGCATCGGCATCGGTCAGGGCCGGGCCGCTCCACACGCGGTAGATCCGGGTAACGGGCACCTGATCGGCCATTTCGCGCTGCACTGGCGCGGGCAAAGTGACGGGTCCGGCCACGACTTTGGCCACCGCCGGTCCACGCGGGATCGCACCGAACCAGCGTTCGACCTTGGCCCGCGCCGTTGCTGCGTCGATATCGCCCGACAGCGCCAGCACGACGTTGTTCGGTGCATAGTTGCTGGTGAACCAGTGGCGGACATCGCCCAGGCTGGCAGCATCAAGATCAGCCATCGAACCGATGGTCGAATGGCGATAGGGGTGGCCGACGGGGAACAACCCGTCGTTGATCGCGTAATCGGCCAGCCCGTAAGGCTCGTTATCGCCCTGTCGCTTTTCGTTCTGGACCACCCCGCGCTGCTTATCCAGCTTGTCTTGGCTGACCGCGCCCAGCAAGTGGCCCATCCGGTCGCTTTCCATAAACAGCGCTAGATCGAGCGCTCCGGTGGGCACGGTTTCGACATAGTTGGTGCGGTCGAACCAGGTTGAGCCATTGGTTGACGTCGATCCCGCGGCTTCAAGCGGGATGTCGAAATTCGGCACGTTTTCGCTGCCGCCGAACATCAGGTGCTCGAACAGATGGGCAAACCCGGTGCGGCCCTTGGGTTCGCTTTTCGATCCCACCCGGTAATATGTCGTCACCCCCACGATCGGGGCCTTGCGATCGGTGTGGACCAGCACAGTCAGGCCATTGTCCAGCGTGAACTGTTCGAACGGGATATCCACCGCCTTGATCAGTTCGGCCAACGGGGCGGGGGCAGGCAGCGGGGTTGGCACCATGGGTGCAGACGCAGGCGGCGGGGCCACCGCGGCAGGGGGCGGGGTATGGGCGCAGCCCGCAAGGGCCAGCGCGGTGAACGAACCGAACAAGATACGCATCCTGTCCGTTTAGCACGCGGGCAGGGCGGCGCCAGCACTTGCTGCCTTGCGCTTCGTCAAACTACGCCCAGATAGATCGTGTTAGGAAAAGTATGGCCCCAGATCTTGTGTTGCCAAAAAGCAACACTATCTCACCACCAACAGGAGGCGAGACATCCCTATGAACCTCGAAAAGTTTACCGACCGCGCCAAAGGCTTTCTGCAAAGCGCGCAGACCGTGGCGATCCGCCTGAACCATCAGCGGATCACGCCCGAACACGTGCTTAAGGCCTTGCTTGAAGACAACGAAGGGATGGCCGCTGGGCTGATCCAGCGCGCGGGCGGCACCGCTGCGATCGCACAGGCTGAAGTGGACAAGGCGCTGGCCAAGATCCCGGCGGTATCGGGCAGCGGCGCGCAAGCCACGCCGGGGCTGGAAAGCGATGCGGTGCGCGTGCTCGATCAGGCTGAACAATTGGCCACCAAAGCCGGAGACAGCTTTGTTTCGGTGCAGCGGATGTTGCAGGCGCTGGCGCTGGCCACCACCACCGCGGCCGGGCAGGTGCTGAAGGCCGCCAACGTCGATCCGAAAGCGCTTGAAAGTGCGATTCAGGAACTGACCGGCGGCCGCAATGCCGACAGCGCGGGCGCGGAAAACGCGTATGACGCGATGAAGAAATACGCCCGCGATCTCACCGCGGCGGCGCGCGATGGCAAACTGGACCCGGTGATCGGCCGCGATGAAGAAATCCGCCGCACCGTGCAGATTCTGGCCCGGCGCACCAAGAACAACCCGGCGTTGATCGGCGAACCCGGCGTGGGCAAGACCGCGATTGCCGAAGGACTGGCGCTGCGCATCGCCAATGGCGACGTGCCCGATAGCCTCAAGGATCGCCGCCTGATGGCGCTCGATATGGGCGCGCTGATCGCCGGGGCGAAGTACCGCGGCGAATTCGAGGAACGGCTGAAAGCCGTGCTCGACGAGGTCAAGGGCGCCGAAGGCGAAATCATCCTGTTCATCGATGAAATGCACACCCTGATCGGGGCGGGCAAGGGCGAAGGGGCGATGGATGCCGGCAACTTGCTCAAGCCAGCGCTGGCGCGCGGCGAATTGCATTGCATCGGTGCAACCACGCTGGATGAATACCAGAAGTACGTGGAAAAGGATCCCGCGTTGCAGCGCCGGTTCCAGCCGGTGTTCGTGGGCGAACCCACGGTTGAAGACACGATTTCGATCCTGCGCGGGTTGAAGGACCGCTATGAACTGCACCACGGGGTGCGGATCACCGATGGCGCGATCGTGGCCGCGGCAACGCTATCGAACCGCTATATCGCGGATCGCTTCCTGCCCGATAAGGCGATCGACCTGATGGACGAGGCCGCCAGCCGCATCCGCATGGAAGTGGAATCCAAACCCGAAGAAATCGAGGTGCTCGACCGGCGGATCATCCAGCTCAAGATCGAAGAACTGGCGCTGGCCAAGGAAACCGATCAGCCCTCGAAGGACCGGCTTGCGGCGCTGCGCGAGGAACTGGGCAACCTTGAACAGCAATCCGCCGAACTGACCACCCGCTGGCAGAACGAACGCGACAAGATCGCGGCTGAGGGCAAGCTTAAGGAACAGCTTGATGCCGCGCGGATCGAACTGGAACAGGCCCAGCGCAGCGGCGATCTGGGCCGGGCGGGGGAACTGTCTTACGGCCGCATCCCCGAACTGGAAAAGCAACTGGCCGAAGCGCAAGGCGGGTCAGATAACGCCCTGTTGCGCGAAGAAGTGACCAGCGAGGACATCGCTGCCGTCGTCAGCAAGTGGACCGGCGTGCCGGTTGACCGGATGATGGAAGGCGAACGCGAAAAGCTGCTGCGGATGGAAGACGTGATCGGCCAGCGCGTGATTGGCCAGCGCGATGCCGTGGTGGCCGTATCCAAGGCCGTGCGCCGCGCCCGCGCGGGGTTGCAGGATCCCAATCGGCCGCTTGGCAGCTTCCTGTTCCTTGGGCCGACGGGCGTGGGCAAGACCGAACTGACCAAGGCGCTGGCCGGGTTCCTGTTCGACGATGACAGTGCGATGGTTCGGATCGACATGTCCGAATTCATGGAAAAGCATTCGGTCAGCCGCTTGATCGGCGCGCCTCCGGGCTATGTCGGCTATGACGAAGGCGGGGTGCTGACCGAAGCGGTGCGGCGGCGGCCCTATCAGGTCGTGCTGTTCGACGAAGTGGAGAAGGCCCATGCGGATGTCTTCAACGTGCTGTTGCAGGTGCTCGACGATGGCCGGCTGACCGACGGGCAGGGCCGAGTGGTCGATTTCACCAACACGCTGATCATCCTGACCAGCAACCTGGGCAGCCAGTATCTGGCCAATCTGGAAGAAGGGCAGGACGTCGACAGCGTCGAGCCGCAAGTGATGGAAGTGGTGCGCGGGCATTTCCGCCCCGAATTTCTCAACCGGCTGGACGAAATCATCCTGTTCCACCGGTTGGGTCAGGAACATATGGCACCGATCGTCGATATTCAGGTTGGCCGCGTGGCCAAGCTGCTCAAGGATCGCAAGATCACGCTGGACCTCAGCGATGCGGCCAAGCGCTGGCTCGGCCGGGTCGGTTACGATCCGGTCTATGGCGCGCGCCCGCTCAAGCGCGCGGTGCAGCGCTACTTGCAGGATCCGCTGGCCGAACAGCTGCTGGGCGGAGCGATTCCGGACGGCAGCACGGTAAAGATCGACGAAGGCGATGGCGCGCTGAGCATAACCACTGCCTGAGCTTGCGTTTGTAGTTGGTAACCAGCGTTAACGCGGGTTCCAAACATCGTGGGTGGCGGCCCGGATCCAACGGGTTGCCACCCATTTGACGCCTGCATCGACGGGTAGGCCAGCATGGGCAGACAGCGGATCAGGCCGGCCCTGATCATCAACATTGGCAAAGTACAAAGCATCGCCGCCTTGGCCAGCCACGGTCAGCCCGCTTTCGCTGAACCGGGTTTGTCCGCCAGCATAGCCTTCGTTGAGGTAGATGATCACCGTGGCAACCCGCTGGTTTGTAGTGTGCGGCAGGGTATCTAAGTGCTGACGATATTGCTGGCCGGGGCGATAACGCAGCACTGTCAGGCTTTCACCATTGTCGACAGGCAGGCGCGCAAACGCAGCAATCCGGCGTTGCAAGGCTTGCATTGGCAAACTTTCGCGGGTTGGGCCGATGACCGCGGCATCCGAAGTGCGGATCGGGTGGGCGATCATCTGCCCGGTGGCGGGATCGACAACTTGCGATGGTTCAAGCAGTTCCTGCGCTGAAAGCGCGATGTGTGCGCATTCGTCAGGGGTCAGCAAGCGTTGGTGAAGCCGGACTTGCGGGGTGGCCAGCAGGGTTTCGCCATCGGGTTGTTGTGCTGGATACCCGGCGGAATCGAGCGCCATTGCATTGACCAGCGCAAGGTGTTCGGCGGCCACTGGAAAATGCGCTGCGGCAGCGTGCAACAGATTGAGCGCCGTCATCCAGCGTTCCGCCGGGTTTGTGGCGGCAGATGTCCCGGTTCCGTTCGCGGTTAGGGCGATTTGCGTTAACGTGGCCCATTCATGGCCTGCGCTGGCTGCCCGTGCAAACCAATGCCGTGCTGTGCTGAGATCGCGGGGCATGGGGTTGCCGATTAGCAGCCACGTTGCAAGCGTCGCCATGGCATCAGCATCGTTGGATGCAGCTGCGGTTTCCAGACACAGTACAGCTTGTGCCGTATGTCCTGCGGCCAGCAGTGCAGATGCGTCGTCAGCGGCTTGGCTCATGCTTGGGGTTTGGCAGGGTGGGGGGCAAAAGAAAAGGGGCGGAAGATCGCTCTTCCGCCCCCGATCTTGGTTCGATCAACCAGCCGTCGATCAGAACTTGGTGCTGAAACCAACGTACATGTAGCGGCCACGGACATCGTAGATGCCCGAACCACTACCCACGCCGGTCAGGCCGTATGGCGGCTTCTTGTCGGCAACGTTGTCGACGCCGGCATAGATGTTGAAGGCCTTGTTGACGTCGAGCGCAACGCGCACGTCGTGGTACATGACATTCGGATACTTCTTGATCGGGGCATAATCGGTGTTCTGCGGCGGCAGGCCGTTCACCGAATTGTAGTCCTCAAAGGTGTTGAGGTACATGCCTTCGATCCAGCGGCCCTGATAGCCGAACGTCAGCTTGCCGATTTCCAGGCTGGCGTTGACGTTGACCTGA
>JBDKLL010000085.1:0-3999 GCA_039795595.1 Pseudomonadota bacterium | reverse complement strand
CGGCGACGCAATCCTGGTCAAGGGGTCGAATTCAGTCGGGCTGGGGGCGGTTGTGGCCGCGCTCGCCAAGCAGGAAGGTTAGGATCAGGATGCTGTACCTGATCGCACATTATTTTCACTTTGAAGGTCTAGCGAACCTGATCCGCTATCAGACCTTCCGCGCGGGTGCCGCGCTGATGACCGCGCTGGTGATCGGTCTGGTGATCGGTCCGCGGTTCATCAACATGCTCCGCGTTCGCCAGGGCAAGGGTCAGCCGATCCGTGAAGACGGGCCGAAAACCCATCTGGCCAAGCGCGGCACGCCGACGATGGGCGGGCTGATGATCCTGATTTCGCTGGTTGTGGCGATGCTGTTGTGGATGGACTTGTCTAACCCGTTCGTCTGGGCCTGTCTGGCGGTGACCGGCGGGTTCGGCCTGATCGGCTTCCTCGACGATTACGATAAAGTGAAAAAGCGCAGCACCGCGGGGGTGTCTGGCCGGGTGCGGCTGCTGGCCGAATTCGCGGTGGCGGGCGTGGCGGCGTGGATCATCGTCAGCCAGATCAGCACCAACCTGTATGTTCCGTTTCTATCGGGCCGCTACATCCCGCTTGGGCCGTTGTATTACGTGTTCGCGGCGGTGGTGATGGTGGGCGCGGGCAATGCCGTGAACCTGACTGATGGGCTGGATGGGCTGGCGACGATGCCGGTGGTGATTGCTGCTGGCGCGTTCGCGATCATCTCGTACCTTGCCGGCCGGGCGGACTTTGCGCACTATCTTGGTATTCCCCACGTGCCACGGGCCGGTGATCTGGCGATCCTGTGCGCGGCGATCATGGGGGCGTGCCTTGCCTTCCTGTGGTTCAACGCACCGCCCGCGGCGGTGTTCATGGGCGATACCGGCAGCCTTGCCTTGGGCGGGGCGCTGGGCGCGATCGCGGTGGCGGCGCATCACGAAATCGTGCTGGGCATCGTTGGCGGGCTGTTTGTGCTCGAAGCGGTGTCGGTGATCGTGCAGGTGGCCGTGTACAAACGCACCGGCAAACGCGTGTTCAAGATGGCCCCGATCCATCACCACTTCGAACAGCTTGGCTGGCAGGAATCGACCGTGGTGATCCGGTTCTGGATCGTGTCGATCGTGCTGGCGCTGATCGGACTGTCGACGCTCAAGCTGCGATGATCACCTCGCCCGCCTTTGCCGGCAAGCGCTATGTTGTGCTTGGCCTTGCCCGTTCGGGAATGGCGGCGGTTGAAAGCCTGCTGGCGGGCGGCGCGCACGTAACCGCGTGGGATAGCCGCGAAGAACCGCGCCGCGCACTGGAAGGCCGCGGGGTGGAACTGGCCGATCCGTTGGGGATCGATCTTGCCGGGTTTGATGGCGTGGTGGTTTCGCCGGGCGTGCCGCTCAACGTCCATCCGATCGCCGCCCATGCCGCGGCGTTCGGGGTACCGGTGATCGGTGATATCGAACTGTTCGCGCTGGCCCGGCCCAGCTTGCCACCACACCGGGTGGTGGGAATTACCGGAACCAACGGTAAATCAACCACCACCGCGCTGGTGGATCATATCATCCGCTGCGCTGGGATGCCGGTGCGGATGGGGGGCAACATCGGCTTGCCAATCCTGTCGCAAGACCCGCTGGGGCCGGGCGGGGTTTATGTCCTCGAACTGTCGAGTTACCAGATCGACCTGACCCACGGCCTTGCCTGCGATGTGGCGGCGTTGCTCAACATTACGCCCGACCATCTGGATCGGTATGATGGGTTTGCCGGTTACGCCGCCGCCAAGGCGCGGCTGTTTGCCTTGCAGCGGGCCGATCAGTGCGCCGTATTCGGGGTGGGCGATGCAGACACCGGCGCGATTGCCGCGCGCGAACAGGCCCGGCGCGGGGCGCAGCAGGTTCGCTGCGTCGATGGGGCCGATATTGCGGGTTACCAGTCCGAATGGCCATCGTTGCAGGGGCCGCACAATCTTCAGAACGCGGCGGTGGCCGTGGCGATTGTCGAAGCGCTGGGCATCGGCGCCGATCAATGGCGGCCGGCGCTGGCTTCGTTCCATGGCCTGCCGCACCGGATGGAGCGCGTGGCCGAAGCCGACGGCGTGCTGTTCATCAACGACAGCAAGGCAACCAACCCGGCATCGACCGCCCCGGCATTGGCCGCGTTCCCGCCAACTGACCATCGCCGGATCCACTGGATTCTGGGCGGCCTTCCCAAGGGCGAAGACCTTGACGAATGCGCCCCGTTTTTCGGCAACGTGGCGGCGGCTTACACCATTGGCGAGGCCGGTCCGCGTTTTGCCGAACTGCTTGAGCCGCATCTGCCGGTGGTGCGCAGCGAAATGATGGGGGATGCGATCCGGCAGGCGATCGATGCGGCCGGGCCGGGTGATGTGGTGCTGCTTTCCCCCGCCTGTGCCAGCTTTGACCAGTTCCGCGATTACGAGGCCCGCGGCGATAATTTCCGCCAGATCGTGCACGCCTTGCTGGAAACCGGCGGGTCTGCGGCAAATGGTGAGGCGGCCTGATGGCGTCGAACCCATCTTATGTTCCGGGCGCGGGATATGCGCCGGGTCAGGCCAGCGGTCCGCGGTTCAAGCGCAGCCGCCGCGCCGAACTGACCGTGTGGTGGCGTGAAATCGATCGCGTGCTGCTGGTGCTGGCATTGGCGCTGATGGTAATCGGCACCGCGGCCGTGGCTGCCGCCAGCCCGGCCAGCGCCCGGCGCTTGTCGACTGCGGCGGTGAAGCTGCCCGATCTTTACTTCTTCTATGCCCACGTGCGCTGGCAGTTTCTGGGCCTTGCGGCGATGCTTGGGGCATCGATGCTGCCGCGCGATACGGCGCGCCGCGCCGGGATCCTGCTAGGCTTTGCGATGCTGGTCGGGCTGATGCTGGTGCCGGTGGTGGGGTCATCGGTCAATGGTGCGAAGCGCTGGCTGAACCTTGGAATTTCGCTTCAACCGTCGGAATTCCTTAAGCCCGCTTACGCTATCTGCCTTGGCTGGGTGCTGAGCTGGAAGGCCCGCGATCCCCGGCTGCCGGTGATTTCGCTGTCGATCGTGCTGATGGGGTTGATCGCGGCGCTGTTGATGCTGCAACCCGATTTCGGATCGGTGGTGCTGTTCGTCGGGGTGTGGTTCGTGGTCGTGCTGATGTGCGGGATCGACGTGAAAAAGATCGCCGCGCTGGGCGTGGCCGCCGTGGTGATGGTGCTGGCCGCGTATATGTTTTACGAAAACGCCCGTCACCGCATCGATGCGTTTCTGGGCGGCGGGACGGCGTTCGATCAGGTCGATCTGGCCGAACGCACGCTGCTTTCCGGCGGGTGGACCGGCAGCGGGCTGTGGCTCGGCACGCGCAAACTGGGCCTGCCCGAAGCGCATACCGACTATATCTTTTCGGTGATCGGTGAAGAATTCGGCTTGTTGGTCTGCGCGATCATCGTGGTGCTCTATCTGGCGATTGTGGTGCGGGTGTTGCTGCGTCTGCTCGATGAAGATGATCTGTTCACCACGCTGGCGGCTGCGGGGCTGACCGCGCAGTTGGGCGGGCAGGCGTTCATCAACATTCTGGTCAACTTGCAACTGTTCCCATCGAAAGGGATGACCTTGCCCCTGATTTCCTATGGCGGTTCGTCCACGATCGCGCTGTGCCTTGGCGTTGGCTTTCTGCTGGCGATTACGCGGCGCAATCCGTTCATCAAGCGCGAAAACTTTTCGCTGCACGATCTGGGGTTGGGAAAATGAGCGGGGTTACGCGGCATTATGTTCTGGCGGCTGGCGGCACCGGCGGGCACCTGATCCCGGCCTTTGCGCTGGCCACTGAATTGGAGCGGCGCGGCCACCACGTGGCGCTGATTACCGATGAACGCGGGGCCAAGCTGCCGGGCAAGCCGGCCTTTCTGGTCAGCCACGTCCTGCCCGCCGGGCGGATCGGCAAGAACCCGTTGCACTGGCCCGCCGGGCTGGGTGCGATCCTTGAAGGCAAGCGCATGGCGCTGCGCCTGTTTGACAGTTTTC
>JBDKLL010000084.1:0-4662 GCA_039795595.1 Pseudomonadota bacterium | reverse complement strand
CACCTGGCCGGGAAAAACGTTGAAGGAAACTTACAATGGCTAGCAATCCCACGCGCGACGAATTTGCCGCGCTGCTGGACGAATCGCTCGGCGGTGCTGCCGACGGCGGCTTTGAAGGCCGCGTCGTCAAGGGCACGATCACCGCAATCGAAAACGACAAGGCCGTCATCGACGTCGGCTTGAAGAGCGAAGGGCGCGTGGCGCTCAAGGAATTCGCCATGGCGGGCCAACCGCATGGCCTGTCGGTCGGCGACGAAGTCGAAGTCTATGTCGATCGCGTTGAAAACGCCGATGGCGAAGCGATGCTGTCGCGCGATCGCGCTCGCCGCGAAGCCGCTTGGGACAAGCTGGAAAGCGAATTCGGCGAAGGCAAGCGCGTTGACGGCGTGATCTTCGGCCGCGTCAAGGGTGGCTTCACCGTCGACCTCGATGGCGCCGTGGCGTTCCTGCCCGGTTCGCAGGTCGATATTCGCCCGGTTCGCGATGTGCAGCCTCTGATGGATATCCCGCAGCCGTTCCAGATCCTGAAGATGGACCGCCGCCGCGGCAACATCGTTGTCTCGCGCCGCGCGGTGCTGGAAGAAACCCGCGCCGAACAGCGCAGCGGCCTGATCCAGAACCTGACCGAAGGCCAGATCATCGATGGCGTGGTCAAGAACATCACCGATTACGGTGCGTTCGTTGATCTGGGTGGCATCGACGGCCTGCTGCATGTCACCGACATGAGCTACAAGCGCGTCAATCACCCGAACGAAGTCATCAATATCGGTGACACCGTGAAGGTTCAGATCATCCGCATCAACCAGGACACCCAGCGCATCAGCTTGGGCATGAAGCAGCTGGAATCAGATCCGTGGGAAGGCGTTGCCGCCAAGTACCCGGTTGGTGCCAAGCTGCACGGCGTGGTCACCAACATCACCGAATACGGTGCGTTCGTGGAACTGGAAGCCGGCATCGAAGGCCTGGTGCACGTTTCGGAAATGTCGTGGACCAAGAAGAACGTCCACCCCGGCAAGATCGTGTCGACCTCGCAGGAAGTCGACGTGCTGGTGCTCGAAGTCGACAGCGACAAGCGCCGCATTTCGCTCGGCCTCAAGCAGGCCCAGCAGAACCCGTGGGAAGCCTTCGCCGAAAAGCACCCGGTTGGTTCGACCGTGGAAGGCGAAGTCAAGAACGCGACCGAATTCGGTCTGTTCATCGGCCTCGATGGCGATGTGGACGGCATGGTTCACATGTCGGACATCGCGTGGGGCATCTCGGGCGAAGACGCCCTGGCGCTGCACCGCAAGGGCGAACAGGTTTCGGCCATCGTGCTTGATGTCGACGTTGAAAAGGAACGCATCAGCCTTGGCATGAAGCAGCTCGAAAAGGGCGCTCCGGCAGCCGGCGTGGCCGCTTCGGGCAGCTCGCTGCGCAAGAACGAAGTCGTCACCGTCACCGTGCTCGAAGTGCGCGACGGCGGCCTCGAAGTGCAGGCTGGCGAAGACGGTGCAACCGGCTTCATCAAGCGTTCGGATCTGGGCCGCGACCGCGACGAACAGCGTCCGGATCGCTTCCAGGTTGGCCAGAAGCTTGATGCCATGGTCACCGGCTTCGATCGTTCGAAGAAGCCGAACTTCTCGGTCAAGGCGCGTCAGCTCCACGAAGAAAAGGAAGCCGTGGAACAGTACGGTTCGTCGGATGCCGGCGCTTCGCTGGGCGACATCCTTGGCGCCGCGCTGAAGGCGAAGAAGGACTGATCCTTCACCGCCTGCCACATGGCAAGCCAAACAAAAGCCCGTCCGGAGCGATCCGGGCGGGCTTTTGCTTTGGGCCAAGCACGCGTAAGGTACCCGGCGGAGAAACCGATGCTTGAAATTCACCAGTTCGCCTGCTTGTCCGATAATTACGGCTATCTGCTGCACGATCCCGCCAGCGGCGAAACCGCCTGCATCGATACGCCCGATGCCGATGCCTACCTCCACGCCGCGCAAGAACGCGAATGGCAGATCACCCAGATCTGGAACACCCATTGGCACCCCGATCATGCTGGCGGGAACGCAGCGATCAAGGCAGCCACCGGCTGCACCGTAATTGCCCCCGCAGCCGATGCTGAACGGATCCCGGCGGTCGATCGCACCGTCAAGCAAGGCGATGTGATCTGGCTGGGCGAATGGGATGCCGCAGTGATCGAAGTGGGCGGCCACACCAATGGCCACGCCGCCTATTACCTGCCCGATGCCGAGATGGCGTTTGTCGGCGATGCGCTGTTCGCGCTGGGGTGCGGGCGGATGTTCGAAGGCACCGCGCCGCAATTCTGGGCCAGCCTGCTGCGGCTGCGCGCCCTGCCCGCCGCCACCATGCTCTATTGCGCGCACGAATACACCGCATCGAACGCCAAGTTCGCGCTGCACGCCGATCCCGATAACGCCGAATTGCAGGCCTATGCCGCCGAAGTGACCATGCGCCGCGCGGCGGGCCAACCCACCGTGCCAACCAAGCTGGTGCGTGAACTGGCCACCAACCCGTTCCTCCGCGCTGATGACCCCACTTTGCAGGCGCGCTGGGGCGGCGGCGATGCAGTGGCGACATTTGCCGCCCTGCGCGCCGCCAAGGATACGTTCTAAGCCATGCAGGCGTTACTGGTCGAAACCCTCTCGCCCGATCTGTCAGGCGTCCGTCTCGCCGATCTGCCGCCACCAGTGCGCGCGCCCGGCGAAGTGCTGGTGCAGATCAAGGCTGCATCGCTCAATTTTCCTGACTTGCTGATGACCCGCGGCGAATATCAGTTCAAGCCGCCGGTGCCGTTCATATCGGGCCTCGAATTCGCCGGCGAAGTGCTCGAAGCCGAACCCGGCAGTGGCTTTGCCCCGGGCGATCTGGTGATGGGCGGACAAAAGACCGGCGCCTTTGCCGAATTGGCGGCAGTACCGGCACAGGCGCTGCGCCCGGTCCCGGCCGGGCTGGATTGCGCAACAGCGGCGGCCTTGGGCGCGGCGTATGGCACCGCCTATACCGCGCTGGTCGAACTGGGCGGATTGCAGGCCGGGCAATGGGTGCTGGTTCATGGCGCCACCGGCGGGGTTGGCTTGGCCGCGGCCGATCTGGCCAAGGCGCTGGGCGCAAAAGTCATTGCCGCAACCGGCAGTAAGGCCAAACTGGCCGTGCTCGACGCCGCGTGCCACCCGGACGCCGCGATCGTGGCCGCAGGCCGGTTCCGCGATCAGGTGGCCGAAATTACCGGAGGCGAACTGTGCGAACTGGTGTGCGACCCGGTGGGCGGCGATGTGTTCGATGAAAGCACCCGCTGCGTGGCGTTTGGCGGCAAGTTGCTGGTGGTGGGGTTCGCTGGCGGGCGGATACCCGAAATTTCGGTCAATATCCCGCTGATCAAGGGCTTTTCGGTGGTTGGCGTGCGGGCTGGCGAATATGCCCGCCGCTTCCCGGAACGCGGCCGGGCGATCAGCGCGGCGGTGGATGCCCTGGCGTCATCCGGGCGGCTGCACCCGCACATCGATCGCACCCTGCCGCTCAGCCAGTGGCGCGACGCCTTTGGCGCGATGGCCGGCCGCGCGATTGTGGGCAAAGTGGTGCTGATCCCCGGCAGCTGAAACGAAAAAGGCGGCCCATGCGGACCGCCCTTTCAAATTGACCTGATCGCGCGGATCAGATCCCGTCGATCGCCGCGTCGACCAGGGCCTTGTCAGCCTTGGCACTGTGGTTTTCGGCAATCAGGCCGCGCGCGGCCGCGGCCGCGGCATCGGCCGCCTTGGCGCGCAGTTCGGCAATCGCACCGCGTTCGGCGGCTTCGATCTTGTCCTGCGCCATCTTTTCGCGGCGGGCGATTACGGCTTTGGTATCTTCCGCAGCCTTGGCGACGATCGCTTCAGCTTCGTGCGCGGCGTGGGCCAGCATTTCGGCAGCGTCCTTTTCGGCGCTGGCGATCTTGTCGGCATATTCCTTGCGCAGGGCTTCGGCTTCGGCGCGCAGCGCCTTGGCTTCTTCCAGTTGCTGCTTGATCTGGGCAATGCTGGCATCAAGCCCCGAAGTCAGCGCCGAAGGCACCTTCTTCAGCAGCATGATCCCGATCAGTGTGGCCATCGAGGCGGCAACCCACATCCCCGGGGTAACGAACCCGAAGGCCATCGGTTCGGCATGCTCAGCCCCATGGCCGGCCGCTTCAGCCGCTTCGGAAAGCAGCGCGATCAACGAAAGATCAGCCATTGAGCGCCTCCTTCACAGCAGCCTTGGCCGCCTTGGCATCAACCGTCAGGCCGGCCAAACGCTGAGCGATATCGGCCGCGGCATCGCTTGCCACGGTGGCGATTTCCGCCAGACCGGCAGCACGGGCTTCGGCAATCTTGGCTTCGGCCTTGTTCACGCGGTCGGTGATTTTGGCATCGGCTTTGGCAAAGCTCTTTTCGCTGGCCTTGGCGGCATCCGCCTTGGCCTTGGCGATCAGAGCCTGGGCCTGCGCGCGCTGGGCGACAGACTGGACCCGCCATGCCTCTTCCTCCGCATCAGAGCCCTTGCGGGCAGCTTCAGCGGCGGCAAGATCATCAGCGATCTGCTTGTCGCGGGCTTCGACGGTCGCCATCACCTTGGGCACCATGCCCTTGCCGATGACAAAGAAGATGAAGCCGAAGAACACCAGCAGCCAGAAGATCTGGCTGGCATAGGTCG
>JBDKLL010000083.1:0-4647 GCA_039795595.1 Pseudomonadota bacterium | reverse complement strand
ATCAACATGGCGAAACACACCAGCAGCACGGCAACCCAGCCGATGGATTGCAGGCGATCACGGGTCATGTTCATGCGACGCTCCTGTGATAAGCGGGTCGATGGCGGGCGGGAACCGGGGTACGGGTGGCGGCACGCAGCGTGGCCGAACGCGCCCGCGGATTGCGCGCCAGTTCAGCATCACCGGGGCGCACGGCCTTGGCGACATGATCAAACGTGGGGGCCGTATCGGCGGCAGCCAGCGGCACATGGCGCGAAGCCTTGGCCACCGCGCCGCTGGCATCACGCAGGAACTGCTTGACGATGCGGTCTTCCAGACTGTGGAAGCTGACCACCGCCAGCCGCCCACCGGGGCGCAACAGCGTTTCCGCCGCCGCCAGACCGGCGTGGAGTTCGTCCAGTTCGGCGTTCACATGGATGCGGATCGCCTGAAAGCTGCGGGTGGCAGGATCCTTGGGGGCCGGCCCCTTGTTCGAATGCGGGCGATACCCCAGCGCCTTGCGCACAACGCCCGCCAATTGCCCGGTGGTTTCCAGCGGCCGCGCCGCCACGATCGCACGGGCGACCCGGCGCGACTGGCGTTCTTCGCCATACTGGAACAGCACGTCGGCAATCTGGCTTTCGGCCGCAGTGTTCAGGAAATCGGCCGCGCTTTCGCCGTCCTGCGCCATTCGCATATCCAGCGGCCCATCGCTGGAAAAGGCAAAGCCGCGTTCGGCCTGATCGAGCTGCATCGACGACACGCCGATATCCATCACCACGCCGTCCACCGCACCAACGCCGGCTTCGGCCAGACTGGCAACCATTTCCGAAAAGCGCCGCGGGTGCAGCACCAGCCGCGGGGCATCGCCGGCGGTTTCGGGCCACGCCCGGCCCTTGGCGATCGCATCGGGATCGCGATCGAAAGCGTGGACGTTGGCCCCGGCATCAAGCAACCGGCGGGTATAACCGCCCGCCCCAAACGTGGCATCGACGATCACCGCCCCCGGCGCGGGCGCCAGCGCGGCGATCACTTCATCAAGCAAAACCGGAATGTGCGGCGCGGCGCTGGCGTTGACGGGCACGGTCATTTGCGCCCCTTTCCAGTTGCAGCCTGCGCCGCCAGATCCGCACAGGCTTCCTGCGCATCTTCCCAACCCGCACCCATCTTGGCGAGTTCATCGGGGTTCCAGATGGTGAATGATTTGCCGCCGCCCTGAAAGAACGCGCTGGCATCAAGCCCGCCCAGCCGGAAATAACGATCCGGCAGGATGAAGCGGCCGGAATCATCGAACGGCACGCGGGCAAAACCATAAAGCTGCTGGGCCCGCAGATCGCGGTCAAAATCCACCCCGCGTTCCAGCGCGATGCGCTCTTCGCGGTCCAGTTCGCCTTCGAATTCGGCAACGCGCGACAGACCAAACCCGGTCAGGCATTTCCAGCGCGGATGCTTGGCCAAGCAGAGGACGCGGTCCCCAAGGCCGGATTCCTTCACGGCTTTGCGGAAGTCTGGCGGCAGCACAAAGCGGCCCTTTTCGCCCATCAGCGAAAAGCCTTGGCCACTGTAGCTGATCGGCTTTGCCGCCTCCACCTTTGCCCCGCTTCGTGCCGGAATGACGCCCGGATCCCCTGAAAAACTGCCCACCCCCAGCCGCACGTCATTGCGGCCAGAATCTCCCGAAACGGGATTCGGCGACCAATTTCGATGTCGATGAAATGGTTCCTTATCATGCCCACCGCGGGATGAAAGGGAAATTTACGGGAAATCAGGGGATAGAACGTTAAATAATTGATTTATAATAAATTGAATGTTTCATAAATATGCCATCAATAACGATGTTTTCTATTTGTTCTTCCCTAAAATCAGCGGTTTAGCAGCAAAGTTCGGGTGGATTCGGAATCGTTCCCGCAATTTCCCCAAACGGGCGAAATCAGCGCGCGGCCAAGGCTCGATCAAGCAATTGCGACAGCGCCTGCTGGCGCGTACCGGCGGGATCATCCCGTTCCAAAACCGCAGCATCGGCCAGTGCGGTTACTTGCCCCTGCCCGATCGCGCACGTGGCGGCCAAACCTGCGGCCCACAACCGGCAATGCGAAGCCCCGCGGCGAACAAAGCGCCCGGCAAGGTTGGTCGGCACCGCCACGCCCATTGCGCGCATCACAACCGGGCCGAAACGCTGGGTTTGATCAAACTGCAATTCCAGCCCCCAGCGGGCCAAGATCGGCGAAAGCAGCACGGTTACCTGCGGGCGGCGCGGATCGCCGATTGGAAAGGCGGAATCCTCGGTCAACGCCGGATCGGCGATCAGCAACAGCCGCCCGCCCCCACGCACCCATGCATCAAGCGCGACGTTTTCCGCGCCAGACAGCGGCCGGGGCTGGGCCACGACCAGCCGATGCAACGCCGACAGCGGCGAACCGGACCCACCCGGTTGCGCCCCGCCCGGTTTCGCCCCTCCCGGCCCGGCAAGCGTATCAAGCGCGGTGATCGGCCCGCGCCGTGCCAATTCGGCCCGCGCCCAATGCGGGGCCTGCTGCGGATCGATCAACGCGCCGATATCGCCTGCTTCGGCCCACAGGATCGGCAAGGTCGTAAACAGGCCGATCGGTTCACCATCCCCTGTGGCCGAAGCGCGGTGCCGGGGTGCGCCAAACCACCCGATTGCCACCAGCATGGCACCGATCAGCGCGGCCAGTGCAAGCGCGGACCGCAGCTTAATGGTTGCGGCTCGGCCCTACCGCAGGCGCAGGTGCCACTGCGGGGGGTACGGCGGGCGGCTGAGCATGATCCGGGGTCGTCGCAGGAACCACGCCGATATCGGCCAGCGGATCGGTTTTCGCAGCCGCGCTGGGCGTTGGCCGTGCGGCAATTTCTGCCGACCCGGCCACCGCATCCGCCTGCCGCGCGCGATCGTTGATGATATTGGCAAGGCCCACGATCAACACGATCGCGGCAATCCCGAACAGCCCGGCCTGCAACCGCTGAATCGCCTGCGCGCGTAATTCACGCAAGCTGGGCGGAATGAAATGCTGCGGCCCGGCCGGCTGGTCGGCAATGTGGCCCTGGGCTGGATCAGATCCGGGGCGCTGTGGCTGAAAACGGTTAGGCATGACGCCTGTTTACGCCAGCCAGGGGAAAACCGGCAAGCCTTTCGTCCGGAGCCATTCCGCGTTGTAGAGGCTGGAGAGATAGCGAAAGCCGGTATCGCACAGGATCGTTGCCACGCGGGCATCCTCGCGCCCTTCGGCCACCAGTTGGCGGCCAAGCGCCACCGCACCGGCCACGTTGATCCCCGATGACAGGCCAAGGCACAGCCCTTCTTCGGCGAGCAGCCGGGCAACCCATTCCAGGCCCTCCTCATCCGAGATGCGGAACTGGGTATCGATCGGCGCGCCTTCGAGATTGGCGGTGATCCGGCCCTGCCCGATCCCTTCGGCCACCGAAGACCCTTCGGCCTTGAGTTCGCCGTGGGCGTAATAGTTATAAAGCGCCGCGCCGTGCGGATCGCTCAGCGCAATGCGGATCCGTTCGTCAAAGGCCTTAAGCCCCATCCCTACCCCGGCAATCGTCCCGCCGGTGCCGGCAGCACACGTGAACCCATCGATCCGCCCGTCTAGCTGTTCCCACAATTCGGGTGCGGTGGATTCGATGTGCGCTTTACGGTTGGCGATATTGTCGAACTGGTTGGCCCAGATCGCACCTTCGGTTTCTTCGGCCAGCCGGCGCGATGTGTGCACGAAATGCCCGGGATTGGAAAACGGCGCGGCCGGCACCAGCACCAGCTGCGCCCCCAGTGCGCGCAAGGTGTCCATTTTTTCGCGCGATTGGGTTTCGGGCATGACGATCACGGTCTTGTAACCCAGCGCGTTGGCGACCAGCGCCAACCCGATCCCGGTATTCCCGGCCGTTCCTTCAACGATCGTTCCGCCGGGCTTAAGGATCCCGCGCGCTTCGGCATCGCGCACGATCCACAGCGCAGCACGGTCCTTTACCGAAGCGCCCGGGTTGGCAAATTCGCACTTGCCCCAGATTTCACATCCCGCCGCTTCGCTCGGCCCTTCGAGCAGGACAAGCGGGGTGTTGCCGATCAGATCAAGCGAATTGGCGCGGGCGATTGGTGCAGTCATGCTGCACGGGTAGAAAAGCAAAGGGCCAAGCGCAACGGAATTGCGCTTGGCCCCCTGAAACTCGCACTTGATCTGCACCGCATGCGCGGCGCGGATCAGTCTTCCGTAGCGATCGTGATCTTCAGTCCATCGAGCGCGTCGCTCATGTGGATCTGGCACGACAGGCGCGAATACGCATCGCGGTGGTCCGAGCTGTCGAGCAGGTCGTTTTCGTCTTCGCTCATCGCTTCAACCTTGTCGGCGAACGCCGGATCGACGTGAATGTGGCAGGTTGCGCAGCTGCAGCAACCGCCGCACAGCGCCAGCAGTTCATCAAACCCGTTATCGCGCAGGGCTTCCATCACCGACAGACCGGCAGCGGCCTCGACAGTCTTTTCTTCACCCGCACGATTGACCACAACCAGCTTTGGCATATCCCACCATCCTTGCAACAATGCGCCTGTTCGCGCTTTGACCGGGCTGCTAACCACTCACCCTTCACTTGGCAAGCAGGAGTACGCGCGTGGGCCTTAGCGCAGATGCAATCCGCGATGGACTGGAT
>JBDKLL010000082.1:0-8248 GCA_039795595.1 Pseudomonadota bacterium | reverse complement strand
CGCTGTCGAATTCGATCGTCGCGGCTTCGATCATCGAATGGAAGAAGAACCCGACGATGGTGGCGCTGGGGGCCAGCGAAACATTGGCGCTGGCGGCGATGGACTGTTCGGCCAGCGAAGTGGAACGGCTGGTGATCGATGCCCCGCAGGACGAAATCTACCTGCACGCCGATCCGGTGCTGATCCGGCTGGCGCTGCGCAACCTGCTGGCGAACGCACTGAAATATTCGCCGCCCAGCACCCCGGTGCAAGTCAGCATCGCCCCGGATGAGGCCCGCTTTGGCGTGGTGTTCCGTTGCACCAACCAGGTCGCCGATGCCCGCCTGCTGCTGGGCGATCTGTTCTCACGCGGGAAGCGCGGGCTGGACAACAGCTATGAAGGGCACGGGCTTGGATTGTTCATGGTCAACCAGACCGCCCGGATCCACCACGGCGAATTGACCTACTGGCAACCCGGCCCTCGTTCGGTCACGTTCGAACTGTTATTGCCGCTCTAATGGCAAATCCGCGTCGACCGTGATCGGTTCGGCCGCCTGATAGCCAAATCCGTGCAACGCACGCAGCGGCGCGGGGCATTTGGCCTGTGCTTCGATCTTGCGCCGCAATCGAAAGATCACCGCATCAAGGCTGCGCTTGGCTTCTTCGCCAGACATCCCGGCCGCCGCGATCAGGCTGGCCCGCGCAATCGCGGCCCCGTCCATTGCCGCAATATGCAACAGCAATCGCGCTTCGACATAGGTCAACGCGATGTTCAGTCCGGCGGGTGAAACCAGCATGCGGCCGCCATCGGTAATCCGCCATTGCCCGGTGTGCGCCGGGCTTCGCCCCGCGGCCTGCATCCGCCGCGCAATCGCTTCGATGCCATGGACGATTTGTTCAAACCGCACAGGCTTGTTCAACACCATGTCGGCCCCAGCGGCAAATGCACCGACGAAGGCATCCGGCCCGATCCGTCCGCTGACCACCAGAATCCCGGCGTTACTCTGGCTACGGATCAGGGCGATCAGCTCTGCACCGTCGGCCCCGGGCAGACCAAGATCGATGATATAATGGTCGAATGCATGCACCCGACCAGACGCGATAAACTCTTCCGCTCCGCGAAACAGTTGCACGGCCAAGCCGCGGGCTTCAAGATCGGCCAGCAAGCGACGCGCGAATTCAGAATCGTCTTCGATCAGGCAAACTGTCTGTCGATCCGGTTCCGCATAGGCCATGCCGCTTCCTCAGGTCCTGTCCACTATCGCCACTTTTACCCGGCCCGTCGATTAACTTTCCCGGCACCCAAGCCCAGTGGCACCGGGACCGTTCGGGCAATCAAACCGCCGCAACACACGACCTGATGCAAAGTAAAATACGTATTAGTTCTTATAACTTATGCAATAATTTAAGAACTATAGTTCCTTGAGTGGGATCGCGCAATCGTTGCGATATGATCTGTGCAAAATCAAATTATCTGGATCGAAGTACTCGCCGCGAACGTGCGCCGGCGGCGACAAGCATTTCGCTTGTCGCAGGAAGAACTCGCGCACCGCGTGGGCGTGGACGTGCGGTATCTGGGCGGGATTGAGCGCCAGCAGGAAAATCCGTCGCTGAAAGTCATTGTCGCGCTGGCCGATGCCCTTGGCACGACACCAACCAAGCTGCTGGACACCGCTGAGTTGGGCAGGAGCGCTTAGCCCGCGCGGGCTGAAGCGGATACTGGCATCAAACCTCGGCCCGGCTCTGCCGCGCCAACCATGCGAACGGTAGCGCCAACAGTGCAATCGCATCGGCCCCCATCAGCGGCCAGGTCCAGCTATGGTGCGATCCGGCGGTGGCCAGTGCATCGCTGGACAGCCCGATCCCGAACGACACCGCGCCAATCGCAAAAATGTTGATCACCAGCATGTTCAGCCCGGTCGACGTGGCCTTGAGCAGCGGCGGCAACAATTCCTCGATCACTGCAAAGATCGGGCCATAGATCACGGTCATGAACAGCACCGAACCGACCATCCCGATCAGGAACAGCGGCGAACCACCCGGCGCAAGGCGATAAAGCGGCAACAATGGCCCCAGCACCAGCAAGGTCAGGAACACGGTATGGGCACGGTCCCAGCCCAATCGGGCGTGCGCCCAATCGCCCAACAGGCCCGCGCCAAACGTGCCGGCCAGTCCCACGGTAACAAACATCAGCCCGTATAGCGCCGCAGCGGCACCAGGATCATAGCCTTTTTCCGCGACCAGCCAGAGCTGCACGAACGGCCCGGTTGCGGTGTGGGCATGGGCGGCGATGATCGCCAGTGAAGCCCAAAATACCCGCGGGGTCCGCCGATAGACCCGCACCAGCGCACCAAGGTTGCCAATCAGGGTCGGCTGCTGTGTCAACTCCGGCGGCGTATCCTTGAGCCGCGTCAGCATGATCAACGCGGCCAAGCCGATCAGCCCCATCGCCACGAACGTATAGCGCCACCCCAGAATTGGCCCCAAAGCACCGGCAATCAGAAACCCACCACCGATGCCCAGCGGGATCCCGCCAAAAAACAGGCCCAGCGCCGCCGCACGGTAACGGCTGGCAACCCGCGATAAGATAATATTGCTGGCCGTGGGGATCAGCGTGGCTTCGCCCGCGGCAACCAACGGCCGCACCCCCAGCATCGTCCAGAACCCTTGCGCCAATCCGGCCAGCGCGGTGAACAGGCTCCACACGCCAAGGCCGGCAGACAGCACCCGCACCCGTCCCAACCGGTCGGCCAACACGCCAGCAACCAACGCGGTAACAGCATAGACCCCGCTGAACGCCAGCCCGGCAATCAGCGCAAACTCGGCCCGGTTAAGGCCAAGATCGCGCATGATATCGGCCGCGAACGCCGCGATCAGCTGGCGGTCGATCTGATTGATAATGTGCAGCGCCAGCAAGAACAGCAGCAGGGCGACCGGCACCCCACCGCGCGAGCCGGGCCGCTGTTCACCGGCACGGCTGGCGTCATGCTCGCCGGGATCAGCCCGCGAAATGGAGCGGCACCCCACGCTGGCCGGGCTGCCGGTTCGGCGGCAGGCCCAGCTTGCGCAGCGTTTCATCCGCGCTCTGATACCACGTCCCGATCTGGTAGATCCGCCGCGCATCAACCCCGGTGGCAACATCGCGCCCCAGTTCCTCTGAAATTCGCACCATCTGTTCAATCTGCTGCACCGAGGTCATCCGTTCGCCCTTGCCTCGCCAGAGGTTATCCTCGATCCCGACCCGCACATGCAACCCAAGCGCGATCGCAATGGTGTTGAACGGAAGTACGTTGCGCATCAGCGATTCAATGGTCAGCACGGCCCCATCCGGGGTCCGACGTACGAATTCGATCAGATCGGCCGGGTGCGTCCCCGAAGCCCCGCCGCCGATCGCCACGTAATTGAGGATCAGTGGTCCTTGATAGGCACCCCGGCGGATCAGCCGTTCGACCGTTTCAAGCTGGGTAATATTGGCCAGCATGAAATGCGGTTGAATCCCAGAATTGCGCAGGCGTTTCAGATGCTCAAGGTAAAACGTCGGCCCAGCTTCGACCACCATGTCGCGGTAGGCCAGTGCATACGCCGGGTTTTCCAGCACCGTGCCATCAACATCGCCGTCCAGCATCAGTTCAGTGATGTTCATTTGCCCGGTGTTGATCGCAATCGTCACCTGATCAGGCTTCGGCGTCAGTTCGGCCAGCATATGGCGGGTATCATAATCCAGCCACTTGGCATCTTCGCCTTCGCCTTCCGGCGCGAACGAAATCGATCCGCCAACCTGAATCAGCATATCCGGCACCGCATCACGGATTCGCGCGATCATTTCGTTGAACATCGACAGCCGCTTTGATCCGGAACCGTCCGCCTCGCGGCAGTGCAGGTGCAGCACGGTGGCCCCGGCGTTGTAGCAATCGACTGCCTTTTGCACCTGATCGGCTATCGACACCGGAATATCGTCGCTATCCCCCGGCAGCCACTGCGGGCCATAAGGCGCAACCTGGATCACCAATTTTTCCTGATTTTCGGGTAGCAGGCTGTCATCAAGGAAATGCATCGTCAGTCCTCCTTCACCGGCGGCACGGCCATGCCGCGCCGGTTCATTTCTTCCACCAGCATCGGTGCGCCCAGCGCCACCGAATGAATCCCCAGCACCGCCACGCATTGCAGCACCGCCATAATTTCTTCAGGCGTAGCCCCCACATCAAGCGCAGCAGCAATATGGCGGCGCGTGCCGGGGGCGTACATATGCGTGCAACTGGCATCGACCGCGATCGCGATCAATTCATACGTCTTGGGATCCAGCACGCCCTTGCGCATCGGCAAAGTGCCCATATCGAGGAACTTTTCCATCCATTCTGCATCAAACGCGGCAGCTTCATCCCAAGCCGCGTTCCATTGCCCAGCGGCGCGGGCGGCATCGCAGATCGGCGTTACAGCAGATGTTGCAGCAGACGTTGCAGCAGACATGGCATTCTCCCCTCATTGTCGTCCGCGAACTTACGCTCTGGCGCTCGACAAAATTGTTAAATTGCGTCATAAAATTATGGAAATGCGCCAAACCCCCACCGTTCGCGCCGCCGCACTGACCGGATTTGGCGCCTTGACCCGGTCTTACGGCATCGATTCAGCCGTCATTCTGCGCACCGCCGGGATCGCCGCGGATGCCGAACAGGAACCCGATCGCCGGCTTTCGGCCAGCGCGGTCAACCGGGCGTTCGAACTTGCGGCAGACCGTTCCGGCACCGAAGATTTCGGGCTGCGGCTGACCGAATTGCGCGGCTTTTCAAATCTGGGGCCAGTAACGCTGCTGGCCCGCGACGAACCCGATATCCGCGGCGCACTGGGTGTGTTCATGGCCTATTTGCCGCTGCACAACGAAGCGCTGACCGTCCAGTTGCACGAACACGCCGATCTGGCGCTGCTGTACTGCAGCATTGCCGGCGATGCCCCCCGCGTGCAGGCCACTGATGTCGCCGTGGCGATGCTGCATCGCATCCTGCGCCAGTTGCTGGGGCCAGAATGGAGCCCGCTCAGCGTCCATCTGGAACGCCCGCGCCCGGTGCGGGCCACGCAGTTCGAACGGGCATTTGGTGGGCGGGTGCAGTTCGCAGCCGATTTCAGCGGCATCGTGCTTCACCCGGCCGATCTTGACCGCCCCAACCGCCTCGCCGATGCGGGATTGCGGCCTTACACCGCGCAACTGCGCGCCGTGCTGCCCGAATTGGGCGATCTGGCGCTGGCCGAACGAGTCCGCCGGTTGCTCCGCGCCATGCTGGCCGGACGGCGCTGCACCGCGCCGGTCATCGCCGGGCGGCTGGGATTGTCGCGCCGCACGATGGAACGACGACTGGCGGCGGAAGGCATCACCTTCCATGCGCTCTATGACGATGTTCGCAGCGAACTTGCCCGGGGGCAACTGGCCGGCACCCGCCGCAGCAACATCGAAATCGCCGAACTGCTGGGCTTTGCCAGTTCGGCCGCATTCACCGCGTGGTTTGCCGCGCGCCACGGCCTGCCGCCGCAGGCATGGCGCCGGGCACGGTAACCACGCGCTGTTCGCCGGGGGCCAATCCGGCCAGCTCCCATTCGCCGATGCTCCACCGGATCAATCGCAACGTCGGCAGCCCAACCGCGGCCGTCATCCGGCGAACCTGCCGGTTGCGCCCTTCGCGGATCGTCAACCGCAGCCAATGATCCGGCACGCTCTTGCGAAAGCGCACCGGCGGATCACGCGGCCAAAGCTCGAAAGGCTCGATCAGGTCAGCCTCGGCTGGGCGGGTTGGCCCATCATTCAACATCACCCCGCGCCGCAACCGCTCAAGCGCCGCCGAATCCGGCGCGCCTTCCACTTGTACCAGATAAGTCTTCGGCAGCTTGAACCGCGGATCGGCAATCCGCGCCTGCAACCGGCCATCGTCGGTCAGCAGCATCAATCCTTCGCTGTCCCGGTCCAGCCTGCCGGCGGGATAAAACCCCGGCGCGGCAATAAATGCTGAAAGCGTGGTCCGCGCCGATGGCGTGCCCTTGTCGGTGAACTGCGACAACACATCATACGGTTTGTTGAACAGGATCAGCCGCGCCATCACCAGCGCCCGTGATGCCGGGCCAGCGCGATCCCGGCCAGGTTTTGCGCTCGTCCGATCCGCCGCACCCGCACCCGCTTAAACCCCGCAACCCGCGCCTGAAATTCGGCCAGCGGTGCACGAAACCGGGCATCGCGGCAGCGCGCCCGGCCGCTCGCCTGATCAACCACCAGCGCGGAATCGCCCAGCAGAATCAATTCGGCAACGCCCAGTCCGGCAGCGATCTCAACCGCGTGCAACAGCGCCAGCCATTCGGCATCGTTGTTGTCACCATTCCCCTGCGCCGTCCGCAGATACGTGCGCCCGGCCGCCACGACCGCGGTTTCCATCGCCCCGGGATTGGGCCGGCACCCACCATCGAACCAAACCTTCAGGCCTGCCGGTCCGGCCATGCTCAACCCAGCACCGCGCCAATATGTGCTTGCCCACGCTCCGCCGCCAAGGCTTCCTGCCGCTGCCGTTCGCGATAGGCGGCCCGCTGGGCATCGCTCCGTTCGCCATGGCAAGCAGGGCAACTCACCCCTGCTTCATAAAGCGAAGACTGGCAATCATCCGCACTGATCGGACGGCGGCACGCATGGCACAGGCCATAGCTGCCCTGCACCAGCCCGTGCCCAACCGCCACGCGTTGATCGAAAACAAAGCATTCGCCCTGCCACAGGCTGTGCTCCTGCGGGATCGTTTCAAGGTATTTGAGGATCCCGCCTTTCAGGTGATAAACCTCGTCCACCCCTTCCTGTTTCAAGAACGAAGTCGATTTTTCGCAGCGGATCCCGCCGGTGCAGAACATCGCCACCTTGGGCGCGCGTCCGCGTTCGCCCGCATCCAGCAAGGCTGCCCGTCGGGCACGGAACCACTCCGGGAATTCTCGAAAAGTTCGGGTTTGCGGATCGATCGCTCCGGCAAAGGTGCCGACCGCCACCTCATAATCGTTACGGGTATCGATCACGATCGTATCGGGATCGGATATCAGGGCGTTCCAGTCCTCTGGCTCAACATACGTCCCAACGCTGCCCAGCGGATCAATATCCGGTTCGCCCATGGTTACGATTTCGCGCTTTAGCCGCACTTTCATGCGGTGAAACGGCATCGCTGGCGCATCCGAGAATTTCACCTCAAGCCCGCTGCAACCCGGTAGGCCGCGAATGTGCGCCAGCACCGCCGCAATTCCCGATGCCGAACCGGCGATCGTCCCGTTGATCCCCTCGCCCGCCAGCAACAACGTCCCCCGCACGCCATTATCCTGACAGACCGCCAGCAACGGGCCGCGCAAGCTGGCACAATCGGCAAACCGGCAAAAATGATAAAGCGCCGCGACCTGCACCGCCGAACTCGCAGTGGCGGATGATGGTACGGATGAAAGCTGCGGATTCGACATGCCGCGCTCCATAGCGCGCCCCACCTTCAGATTGAAGCGTGCGATTCAGTGCGCCATTAAGGACGCTTGCGGTCATCCGGTTGAGGATCGACCGCAGCCGGTGCCGGCACCGGTACCGGACTGCCATCGTTGATCCATCCCGGGATCGGCTGGATGAAGCTATCGGTGCTGGCGCTGGGAACGGCTGCCGCCGTGCCAATTGGCTCGGGTGCGGCCACGCTCGTGGTACTCGCCGTCGGCGTGGTTGCTACCGGCGCGCTCGAAACCTGCTCGAACCGCGGCACCGCCGGAACCGTCACCACATATTGCGACACAACTGGCACCACGGGCGCAGGCGGCGTCGTGCTCGGCGCTTCGGTGATGCTTGCGGTCAACGCCTGAGCCAGTCCTCCAATCACATAATTTCCACCATCGCGGCCGCTCAGCGAAAGCGTGCTGAGGTCCACCGTCACCGCCTTATTGTTGCCCACCGCGGCGGATGCAAACGTGCCTTGCGCCGTTCCGCTGATCGCCACCTGATCCCCGCTCAGCACGGCTGCCGCAACCGACGGAGTGCCCGATATCGTCGCCTGGGTGGTTCCGTCATAAACTTTGTCGAGCGCCTTCAGCCCCGCGATCGTCACTGTCAGACGGCTGATCACCGCGCTCAGCCCGGTCGGCGCGGCCAGCGTGTAGTTGCTCGCCTTGCCGCCGCCGCTGCCATTGCCCAGCGTGTAGCTGGCCGTGATGCTCTGCGTCCCCGCGTTCGCGCTCGCGAACGTCCCGCTCGCGCTCACCGTCAGGCCTTCGCCGCTCACCAGGTTCCCCA
>JBDKLL010000081.1:0-4735 GCA_039795595.1 Pseudomonadota bacterium | reverse complement strand
CGGGATCATGCTGCGCCGGGCCTTGGGGGCCTGATGCCGAGGCATCATCCCGTCAGGCGGCTTCACCGGTCAGGAAGGCGACCAGTGCCTTGACCTTTTTCTGGCGCCATTGCGGCGCCGGGGCGACCAGCCAGTAACTTTGCCGGCAGATTTCAACTTCGCCGTAATCCTTCAGCCGGCCCAGCGCGATCCAGCTTTGCGCCAAAGTCACCGGCACGCGGGTGCGGCCCATGCCGGCAGCCGCGGCGGCCAGCGCCAGACCGGCATCGCCAACCGTCAGCGGCGCGGCGTTATCGGGGCCATCGCCGCCGGGTTGCGGATCGCCCGGCCACGCGATCCAGCTGCCATCGCCCACATTGACCCGCCCGGTTTCGCCCAAGGGCACCCCTTCCAGTTCGCCCGGCCCATCGGCCCAACGCACCGCCAGATCGAGGTTTGCCTCGGTAAAATCGGCGTTTTCACCATCGACCAGCGAAAACCGCACTTCGGGGTGCAGCGCCCGAAATTCGGATAACCGCGGCGCCAGCCACGCCGCAAAGAATTCGCGCGGGGCAGCGATCGTGTAGACATGGCTGGATTGGCCCGCCTGCATCGCCTGCACCGCATCTTCGAAATGCAGGAACCCGGTGCGCAGCGCTTCCAGCCCGGCGTTGGCCTCGTCGGTCAGTTCCAGCCCCTTGGGCGTGCGCCGGAACAGCACCACGCCCAGCACGTCTTCAAGCGCGCGGATCTGCTGCCCTACCGCGGCCGGGGTTACCGCCAGTTCATCGGCCGCCCGCGTGAACGACAAGTGCCGCGCAGCGGCATCGAACACGCGCAAGGCGTTCAGGGGAAGGTGCGTGCGCTTCATCGCCTGCGCGCTTAGCCCGCCGTGGCGGGCGCCGCCAGCGGGAAAAACGGAATGGCCACATCGAATGATCGGCCATCTTCACCGCGAAAGCCGTAATGCCCTTCCATGCTGCCCATCGGTGTGGTCAACGGGCAGCCCGAAACGTAATCGTGGCTCTGCCCCGGCCTCAGGATCGGTTGTTCGCCCACCACCCCTTCGCCATCAACCAGATTGATAGCCCCGTGCCCATCGGTGATCCGCCAGTGCCGGGTCAGCAATTGCACAGCCTGATCGGCATCATTTTCAATCCGGATGTGATAGACCCAGAACCACTTGCCCGCTTCGATGCGGGACTGTTCCGGCAGGAAATTCACCGCTACGCGCACGGTGATCCCGTTGGTGATCGCGCTATGCTGAAACAGCTCTTTCATGCTGGCCAGACTAACCCGGACAACCCGATGCGACAATGGCCCGATTGCCCCATTTATGCAGCTCACCGGGCGCAATCGAATTCAGGCGAATTCAGGGTAAATCATCGGCGCACCCGATTGGCGTGCGCCCGCGCCGCTGGTAAATGCCCGCTCCATGCACACTGCCCCGCCCGTCACCGAACTATTCCTGCTGGCGCTGATCATCATCTTTGCCGCACCTTACCTGTTCTGGCGCCTGCTGCGCACCGATTACGTCGCGCCGCTGGTCGTCGTCCAGATCATCGCAGGGATTCTGCTTGGCCCCGGCGTGTTGGGGGCAATCTTTCCGGGCTATTACGCCACCATCTTCACCCCGGCCGTGATCGGTTCGCTGAACGGGATCGCGTGGTGGGCGGTGATGCTGTTCGTGTTCGTTGCGGGGCTGGAACTTGATCTCGAAGAAGCATGGCGCTGGAAAGGCGAAACCGTGCTGACATCGGGGTTGGCGCTGGGCGTACCGTTGCTGTTCGGCGCCGGGGCGGCGCTGGTACTGCTGGAATTGGGCACCCCGGCCGACTGGATCGGACCCAAGGGCCAGCATTGGCAGTTCGTGCTGGGCACCGGCATGGCCTGTGCGGTTACGGCGCTGCCCATTCTGGTGCTGTTGATGCAGAAACTCGCAATCCTGCGCACCCCGCTGGGACAGCGAATCTTGCGGTATGCCAGCCTTGATGACGTGATGATCTGGGGCGTGCTGGCCCTGATCCTGCTCGATTGGGAACGGGTTGGCCGGCAAGTCGGCTTTTTGATCGGGTTTGCCGTGGCCGTGGTGCTGATCCGCAAGCTGATCGCCCGCATCCCCGCACGCGATCGCTGGCCGGTGGCGCTGATCTGGCTGTCCGCCTGCGGCTATCTCGCCGACTGGTCGGGCCTGCATTACATGGTCGGCGCATTCCTGGCCGGGGCCGTACTGGATGCCCGCTGGTTTGGGATCGAAAAGATCGACGCGTTTCGTGAAACCGTGCTGCTGGCGTTCATGCCGGTGTTCTTCCTGTCGACCGGGCTACGCACCAGTTGGGACATGGGCGGCGTGCAGGCCTTCATCGCGGCGGCCATACTGCTGGCGGCGATGGTTACCGGCAAGTTGGCCGGAACCGCGCTGGCCGGCCGCGCGCTGGGCTGGGGCAAAGGTGAAGCGTGGGTGATCGGCTGGCTGCTGCAAACCAAGGCGTTGATCATGATCATCTTCGTCAACGTGCTGTTCGACAAGCAGATCCTGACCAGCGGTGCGTTCACCGCGCTGCTGCTGGCCGCCGTGGGCAGCACGATGTTGACGATCCCGGTGGTATCCCCCGCGCTCCGCAAACTGGAAGCGCTGACCAGCAAGGCCGGTTAAAGGCCGGCTTTGCGTAGCGCCTGATCGAGATCGTCGATCAGGTCTTGCGGGTCTTCCAGCCCTACGTTCAACCGCAGCATCCCATCGGTCACGCCCATTTCCGCGCGCGCTTCGGCGCTGACCGAAAAGTGCGTGGTGGACGCGTTGTGGCACATCAGGCTGCGGGCATCCCCGATATTGTTCGATATATCGATCAGGTTCAGCGCGTTGAGCAAGGCAAACGCCTGCGCCTGCCCATCCACTTCGAACGAGAAGATCGAACCACAGGCATCCATCTGGCGCATCGCCAGATCGTGCTGCGGGTGGCTGGCCAGCCCGGGATGGTTGATCTTGGGCACGCGCCCTTCCAGGAATTGGCCCACCTTCAGCGCGTTTTCGCTCTGTTTCTTGACCCGCAGATCAAGCGTTTCCAACCCCTTGAGTACCACCCACGCGTTGAACGGCGAGAGGTTGGGACCAGTGTTGCGTTGGAACGGCAGCAGCTTGTTGTTGATGAAATCGGCCGACCCCGAAACCGCACCAGCCAGCACCCGGCCCTGCCCGTCCATCAGCTTGGTGGCTGAATAGGCCACCACATCGGCGCCCCATTCCAGCGGGCGCTGCAACGCCGGGGTGCAAAACGCGTTGTCCACCACCGTGGTAATCCCGCGCGCACGCGCCAGATCGCAGACGAACTGCAAATCAACGATGTCCATCGTCGGGTTGGCGGGGGTTTCAAAGAAAAACACCTTGGTATTAGGCCGGATCGCGGCTTCCCATTGGGCGTTATCCCGCGCATCGATCGTGGTGGATTCAATCCCGAACCGCGGGAACAGTTGATCGACCAGCCAGCGGCACGAACCAAATGCCGCGCGCGCTGCCACCACGTGATCGCCCATCGACAGCTGGCACAACAACGCTGTGGTCATTGCGGCCATCCCGGTGGCCTGCACCCGGCACGCCTCTGCCCCGTCCATCAACGCGATGCGTTCTTCCAGCATCGCCACGGTGGGGTTTTGGAGCCGCGAATACGTCATCCCTTCGGCTTCGCCGGCAAACCGCGCGGCAACCGTTTCGGCGCTGTCGAACGTGAAACCCGAAGTCATGAAGATGGCTTCGCTGGTTTCGCCCTGTTCGCTGCGCCACGTGCCCGCACGCACGGCTTGGGTCGCAGGGCGCCAGGTGGAAGTGATCGAGCGGTCGGTTCCGGTGGTGCGTTTCATAATGCGTCCGGCTCTACGATTGCACCCGCCGCCGCGCAAGACCGTTGCGCTGGCCCGCATGGCCCCGTAAATCGCGGCGATGCAGGCGCGCTTTACCCACGAACAGGACCCGGCCGACTGGTGCGGCGTGATCGCGGTGTTTTTTCTGGCGCTGGCGTGGTGGCGGCTGGGGATCCCATCGCAGCTCTATTTCGATGAAGTCCATTACGTTCCCGCCGCGCGCAAGCTGCTGGACGGGGTCCGCGCCAATCCCGAACACCCTCTGCTGGGCAAGGAAGTGATCGCCGCGGCGATCCGCTGGCTGGGGGACAAGCCGTTATTCTGGCGCATTCCATCGGCGCTGGCCGGCGCATTGGGCCTTTATGCCTTTTCGCGCACCGTGTGGCTGGCCAGCGGGCGGCGCAGCGCCACTTTGGCCGCAACGCTGCTGGTGGCCACCGATTTCGTCTGGTTCGTGCAAAGCCGGATCGCGATGCTGGACATGATCATGGCCAGCTTGGGGATGATCGCGCTGTGGCAAGTGGCCGCCGCGGTGCGACAGCCAGCCCGCGCCCGCTGGCACCTTGCTGCCGCCGGGCTGGCGTTTGGCCTCGCGCTCGGCGCGAAATGGAGCATCGCCGCCGCCGCCGCGCTGCCAGGGCTGTGGTTTCTGACCGGCAAGCTGCAACATAATCGCGCCCGGTTTCTGATCGCACCGCAGGGCGGCCCCGTGCCTGGGATCAGCCTGATCGAAGCCGGACTGTGGTTAGGCGTGGTGCCGCTGGCCGCCTATTGGCTGACGTATTGGCCGGCATTCCATTACGCCAAGGATGCGATCGATCCGTTCGATCCGCTGGGCTGGCACCGCTATATGCTGAAACTGCAGGACAGCGTGGTGAAACTGCACCCCTATCGCTCG
>JBDKLL010000080.1:0-8770 GCA_039795595.1 Pseudomonadota bacterium | reverse complement strand
GGCATTGGACCGGGGGCTCCTGTGTGCGTTCGTCACGCGTGACAGCCGACCACTATCGAGGCTTGGGCAACAGGGGGGAAACCCGCCCCGGGTCTGGCCGTCGAACACAGTTCTATCGCGTTTCGGCTTGCTGGCCCATGAACAATCTGAACGCGGTTGTCGCAATTTGTCGCACGGCAGGCACAATCACGCGCCCAGCCGTTCGCGCTTATCGACGAGTGGGGCTGCGCGGATCGGTAAAGCGAAAGGCGTTGGCCGCCACCGCCACGCCATACTGGTGATTCGTCAGCGTTACCCGCGTGCGGGTGTTCTGCGAATCGAGCGCCGCCCAGCTGGTCAGCTCCATTCCGCCGGGCGCGCCAGCCTTGCGCACAAAGACCAGTGTGATCACGCCATATTCGGGATGGCGGGCATCGCGCACTTCCACCGCCACCAGATTCGGATTGTCGGTCGGGACCAACCGGCCGTATTTCGCCACGTCGCGATTAGGGTCCAGCAACGCGCCCAGCGGGCTGTTTTTGATGGGCCAGCGCTGCAACTGACGCACCTGATAATCAACAAATGTCAGCGCGCTGCCATCCGAAACGATCAGAAACGGCACGCCGGGTTCATACTGGAAACGGATCCGTCCGGGCCGCTGCAAGGTCATCACCCCGCGCAGTTGCCGGCCGTTGCGATCAGTCTGCACGAAATCGGCACGCAAGGTGGCGATGCCGCGCAGGGCGGCAACGGCGCGGGCCATCTCATCGGTGGGCGATTCGGCCGCAGCCAGCACCGGTTGGGGCAGGGTTGCGGATGCGGAAACGACAAGCGCCGCCGAAACGGCGGCACTTGCAAGCGATCGGGCAAGGACATTGATCGGGTTCATGCGCGCTGCCCTAACAGGCCGGCTTGAACTCGCCATGAACCTTACTTGATCTTGGCTTCCTTGAATTCGACGTGCTTGCGCACGACCGGGTCGTACTTGCGGAAGCTCATCTTTTCGGTCTGATTGCGCGGGTTCTTCTTCGTCACGTAGAAGAAGCCGGTGTCGGCGGTCGAGACCAGACGGATCTTGACGGTTGCGGGCTTCGCCATGGCGGTATCCTGTAACTTTCCGATTCGGGCCAAAGCCCAAGCAAAAACTGGCAGGGCGGCACGCAAGGCCGCCCCTCAAGGCCCGGGCCAATGCGTTACGCGGGGGGCAAAGTCAAGGAAAACCATGCGGCGGCACGCGATCTTGCCACGGTGCATAATTGCCGCGCGATTAGCCGCCCGCCGGAAGGCTCCCAGCCTGTTTAGATCACTTACCCAACAAGACCACTGCCAGCGCGCCGGCCGCGATGCGATACCATGCGAACGGAGCAAACCCGGAACGGCTGACATAGGCAACAAACGCCTTGATCACCGCCAGCGCCACCACGAACGCCACGGCAAACCCGATGGCAATTTCACCCCAACCAACGGGACCAGTCCCAGCGGCAAGCGCAGCGCGGTTGTCCCACAGTTCCAGCGTGGTGGCACCCAGCATCGTCGGAATGGCCAGAAAGAAGCTGAATTCAGCCGCGGTTCGCCGGTCGATGCCCATCGCCAGCGCGCCCATGATCGTCGCACCCGAACGGCTGACCCCGGGAACCATCGCCAAACACTGCAGCACGCCCACGCCAAAGGCCTGATGCAATGGCAACTGACCAAGCCCGACATAGTCACCCGGCCGGGCCGCACGTTCGATCACCAGAATCGCCACGCCGCCTGCAATCAGCGCCCACGCCACCACCAGCGGACTGCCCAGCAGGGCGTGGATCTGGTCCTTGAACGCCAACCCCAGCACCACGGCAGGAATGAACGCCAGCAACAAGTTGGCAACGAACCGGATGGCCAAGGATTCAAGCCGCAGCAAGCCCATGCCCACCGCCCAGAACGTCCGCCAATATTGCACCACCACGGCCATAATCGCGCCAAGCTGGATCACCACGTTGAACACGGCCCAGGTCTGCGCATCATACCCGAAGATTTCAGACGCCAGGATCAAGTGCCCGGTCGAAGAAACCGGAATGAATTCGGTCAAACCTTCAACGATGCCAAGCAGGATCGCGGTAATCGAAAGGTCCATCAGGCGGGCTCCACCGGGTTATCGAATTGCAGGGCGGCAAGGCGCGCATAAAGCCCGCCGGCGCGGCTCAGTTCATCATGGGTGCCGGATTCGACGATCCGGCCCTTGTCCATCACCACGATTCGATCCGCAGCGCGCACTGTGGCCAGCCGGTGTGCGATCACCAGGGTGGTGCGCCCCTGCATCAGGTGCTCCAGCGCGTCCTGCACCAACCGTTCGCTTTCTGCGTCCAGCGCACTGGTCGCTTCATCGAGCAGCAGGATCGGCGCATCGCGCAGCACCGCGCGGGCAATTGCCACGCGCTGGCGTTGGCCGCCCGAAAGCCGCGCCCCGCCTTCGCCCAAAAATGTGTCCAATCCTTCGGGCAATTCGCGCAGGAAGGTTTCGGCATTGGCCGTACGCGCCGCTTCCCAGATTTCCGCATCGGTGGCGTCCCAATTGCCGTACCGCAGGTTATCCCGGGCATTGGCCGCGAACAGCACACCTTCCTGCGGGACCAGCGCCATCCGCCGGCGAAGCTCGGCCGGATCGACCGAAGTCAGCGGCACGCCATCCAGCTTGATCGTGCCGGATTGCGGATCGTAAAATCGCTCGGCCAACTGGAACAGGGTTGATTTGCCCGCACCTGATGGACCCACGATCGCCACGGTTTCACCGGGTTCGACCGTCAGCGAAAAATCGACCAACGCCGGAGTTTCCAGCCGGGTTGGGTACCGGAAATTGACCGCTTCGAACGCCAACTTGCCATGCGTTGGCGTGGGCAGGGCCAGTGGCCGCGCCGGCGGGGCGATCGCCGGGCGTTCATTGAGCAGTTCGTTCAGCCGGCTCGCCGCCCCAGCCCCGCGCAGCAGATCGCCATAGACTTCGGTAAGCGCACCGAACGATCCGGCTGCAAGCACCCCTGCGCCGACGATCGCCAGCAAGGTACCGCCGCTCATCGCGCCGGCCTGCACATCCAGCGCGCCTTCCCAGATCAGCGCCACGATCCCGCCGAAAATCAGGGTGATGACGGTCGACGTCATGATCGAACGAACCAGAATGCGCCGCTTTGCCGTGGCAAAGGTGCTTTCCACCACCCGCGAGAACACGTCGCGTTCATGGTCTTCCTGGTTGAACGCCTGCACAATGCGCATCGCCCCCAGCACTTCGGCGGTGCGCACGCCGATATCGGCCACGCGATCCTGGCTGGTGCGGGAAATGTTCCGCAGCCGGCGGCCCAGCACCGTGATCGGCAAAACGATCATCGGAATCCCGACAAGGATCAGCGCGGTCAATTTAGGCGCAAGGTAGAACAAGTATGCGATCAGGCCCAAACCGGTGAACGTATTGCGCAGCGCAACGGACACCGTTGTCCCGACGATCTGTTCGATGATCGCCGTGTCCGACGTCATCCGAGATGAAATTTCCTTGGGACTGTTGGCTTCAAAAAAGCTGGGCGACATCCGCAGCAGGTTGGACTGCACCTTGTAGCGCAGATCGCCAACCACCCGTTCGCCCAGCCACGATACGAAATAGAACCGGATCGCCGTGCCCAAGCCCAGAACCAGCACCACGCCGAGCAGCATGATGAATACCCGTTCGATCGATTCACTGGTGGCGCTGCCGCCAAAACCGTTATCGACGATGTTTTTGAGATTGTAGGGCAACGATGTGGTTGCCGCCGAAGTCGTGATCAGGGCCAGCACCGCGAACACCACCTGGCGCGGATACTGGATCGTCTGTCGCCAGATCATGCCCAGCGGGCCAAGGTTGCGCGCCGGCGGGGCGGCAGAAGCGGCAGTTTCGGTCTGGAGCGCCGGATCGGCGCTTGCGGGGGCAGAGCTCATGGCGTCGCGCCCTAGCACAGGCTGCAGCCAACGTAAGTGGCAAATCCGCATCCATTGTGCGCTGCGGCAGTAAATTGTGCATTGCACAATTGATCGATTGCAGCCACGATGCAGCGCAACTTCGATATCAGGCCCGGGCCAGTCCGGGACGCAGGGGGTCCACAGCCATGCTCTATACCGCTTATGAATTGCAGCGTTCGTGGTTTAACGCCGCCAGCACTTGGGCTTCGGTGGGGGCGCAGATGCTCAACAACCCCCAGCTTCCGGTCGGTTATGGCAGCCTTGCCCCGGTCATGGCATCGGCGCTGGAAGTGTTTGCCCACGCCGCCGCGCCTTATGGCAAGCCTGCGTTCGAGATTGAATCGGTCAGCGTCGATGGGGCCGAATACCCCGTAACCGAAGCCATCGTGGTCCATCGCCCGTTCGGCAACCTGCTGCGCTTTACGCACCCCGGCTTGCCGAAAAATGCGCCGCGACTGCTGATCGTTGCGCCGATGAGCGGGCATTTCGCCACGCTGCTGCGCGGCACCGTGGCCCGCATGATTGAACGCGCCGAAGTGTACATCACCGATTGGGCCGACGCCAAAATGGTGCCGCTGGCCGAGGGGGATTTCGACCTCGACGATTACATCGACCACGTGATCGGCTTTCTCGAACACATCGGCCCCGGCGCACATATGCTGGCGGTGTGCCAGCCGTCGGTACCCGCGCTGGCCGCAACCGCACTGATGGGCGAAGCCAAGCATCCGTGCCGCCCGCTGACGCTAACCATGATGGGCGGGCCGATCGACACGCGCGAAGCGCCCACTTCGGTCAACGATCTGGCGATGCAGCGCCCGATCGAATGGTTCCGCCATTCGGTGATCGCCACCGTGCCGCTGCAATATCCTGGCGCGGGCCGGCAGGTCTATCCCGGGTTTCTGCAACTGGCCGGGTTCATGAGCATGAACCTGGGCAACCACATGCTGAGCCACTACCACATGTTCAAGCACCTGGTGGCCGGCGATGGCGAAAGCGCGGAAGCGACCAAGGCCTTTTACGACGAATACCGGTCGGTCTGCGATATGAACGCAGCCTATTACCTGCAAACGGTGGAGCAGGTGTTCCAGAAGCACGCGCTGCCCAAGGGCGAATTCCTGCACCGGGGCAAGCGGGTTGATCTGGGGCAGATCACCGATACGGCCCTGTTGGCCGTCGAAGGGGAACGCGACGACATTTCCGGCGTCGGCCAGACCAAGGCGGCGCTAACCCTCGCCACCGCGCTCAAGGACAAGCAGAAGCACTATCTGCTGGTGCCCGATGTTGGCCATTACGGCATCTTCAACGGCAGCAAATGGCGCGATCAGATTGCCCCGGTGGTGGAACAGTGGATCGCCCAGCACGATCGGGCCAAACTGAAAGTGGTGGCCTGATCTAACCCCGATCCAGATCGGGATCGGGTTCCAAGCCGGGATCAAGCTGGACGCCAAAGCTGTTCAGCAGCATCGATACCTGCGTGTATTGGCCCACGGTGTAAACCAGATCCATCTGCCCCCGCTGCCCCAGCGGAGCCAGCGCGGCCCAAGTGGCGTCAGCGATGTGATGATCGCGCACCAGTTCATCGCAAGCGTACAGGACCGCCCGTTCAAGCGGCGACCATTCGAAAGTGGCAGGGTCACCCTTGATCGCTTCGATTTCCGCAGCGCTGATCCCCGCCGCCTGGCCGATGACCCGGTGCTGGGCCCATTCATACCCTGCACCGCAGCGGAAGCCGACCCGCAGGATCGCCAGTTCGCGGACCCGCGGGCTGAGCGAATTGCGTTCGGACAGCACATAGTTGCCCCACGCCAGAAAGGCTTCCAGCGCATCGGGCGTCTGGGCCAGCGTGCGGAAAATATTGAACCCGCGCGCCTGCGGCGGGAGCGCAGCCAATGCGGCCCGCGCCGCAGGATCAAGGTCATCCTCACCCAGAGGTTCGATCCGCGGCGCGGGGAGGCGCATTATAGGACTTCGAACAGGCCGGCAGCGCCCATGCCGCCGCCAACGCACATCGTCACCACGACATACTTCACGCCGCGGCGCTTGCCTTCGAGCAGCGCGTGCATCGTGCAGCGCGCGCCGGTCATGCCATAAGGGTGCCCGATCGAAATCGAACCGCCGTTGACGTTCAGGCGATCATCGGGGATGCCCAGCTTGTCGCGGCAGTAAAGCACCTGCACGGCGAACGCTTCGTTCAGTTCCCACAGCCCGATGTCATCCATCTTGAGGCCGAACCGGCTGAGCAGCTTGGGGATCGCATAGACCGGGCCGATGCCCATTTCATCGGGTTCGGTGCCCGCCACTGCCATGCCGACATAGCGGCCCAGTGGTGCGAGGCCCTTCTTCGCGGCCAGAGCGGCTTCCATCACCACCACCGCGGCCGAACCATCGGACAATTGGCTGGCGTTACCGGCCGATACGATCCCATCGGGCAGGACCGGGCCAAGCGACTTAAGGCCTTCCAGCGTGGTTTCGGGACGATTGCCTTCGTCCTTGGCCAGCGTCACGTCCTTCATGGTGACTTCGCCGGTTTCCTTGTTGGTCACCGCCATCGTTGCCGAACAGGCGACGATTTCATTGTCGAACTTGCCGGCGGCCTGGGCGGCGGCGGTGCGCTGCTGCGATTGCAGGGCGTATTCGTCGCACGCGTCGCGGCCGATGCCATAACGCTGACCGACGATTTCGGCGGTTTGCAGCATCGGCATATAAATGGCCTTGTGCATCGCCATCAGGCTGGGATCGGGCATGACCCGCATGTCCTTGGTCTGCACGAGGCTGATCGATTCCTGACCGCCCGCGGCAACCACGTCCATCCGGTCGAATACCACCTGCTTCGATGCGGTGGCGATCGACATCAGGCCCGACGAGCACTGCCGATCCATCGACATCGCCGAAACGGTTACCGGCAAGCCGGCCTTGAGCGCCACTTGCCGACCGATATTGCCGGCTTGGGACCCCTGCTGCAGGGCGCTACCCCACACCACATCGTCCACTTCACCGCCTTCGATCCCGGCGCGCTCGATCGCGGCCTTAAGCGAAAGCGCGCCGAGCGACGCGCCCGGGGTGGCATTGAATGCACCGCGATAGGCCCGGCCAATCGGCGTACGGGCAGCGGCAACGATAACAGCATCACGCATGATCTAATCCTTGATTGTAAACGACTGAAGCATTCCGGGGAGGAGCGATCCTCAGACGAAGAACAGCGTGATCCATTCACAGATCAGGACGGGCTTATCCTCGCCTTCGATCTCGATCGTGATCTCGTTGGTCTGCTGCCACTGCCCGGGGCGCTTTTCGACCAGTTCGAGCAGCTTGGTATGCGCGCGGACGCGCTTGCCCGAACGAACCGGCGAAATGAAACGGGTTTTATTGCCGCCATAGTTGACGCCCATCTTGACGCCATCAACGCGGGCGCCTTCGGTCATCGCGCCCAGCACCGGGATCAGCGACAGCGTCAGGAAGCCATGCGCAATCGTCCCGCCGAACGGGGTGTGCTTGGCCTTTTCTGCATCGATATGGATGAACTGAAAATCGCCGGTAGCTTCGGCGAACTTGTTGATCCGGTCCTGGCTGACTTCCAGCCAATCCGAAACGCCGATCACCTGGCCGGTCTTGGCTGCGAGTTCCTGCGGGGTCATGTGCCTCTCCTGACAAATGGAAAGACCCATTCATGGCCCAAGCCACAGCGCCGCGCAACGCGCCTTGTGCTGCCGCTACGGCATTGCAGCCTGATCCGCCCAGATCCGGCTGCAAGCAAGGCGAAACCGGCCCACCGACTCGGTTTTCTGGCGCACCCGCCCGGTATCGCTGCGGGGGCCGTTAGGGCCTTGTTTACCAAACCTTGGTAGCCGGAAACGACGCGCATCCCGCCGTGAAGGACCCTGCTAACGTGGCCAGCACTGCCCATCCCCGCCCCTTAACCCGATCGGTCAACCCAGGCTCCGGGCGCAATCGATCCGTACGCAGCCACCCATTGTTTCCTGCGGCAGTGGCCGTCTGGGCCGGCGCGCTGGGCGGCGCAAGCGTGCTGGCGATCCGGCCCGGCTTGATCACCGGACTGCTGGCCAACCGGCAGATCATCCTGCCGCTGGGGATTGATCCCCGGTTGCCGTTAGCGCTGGCGGCAACGCTGCTGGGCACGGTGCTGGGCCGTGGCATTGCGCTGATAATCGCGCGGTTCGTACCATGGCTCTCAGCCCGGCAATCCGCCGCTGCTGAACTTCCGGCAGATCCGCCGCAGCCGCGCCGCCGACAGTTCGCGTCGGCACCGGCATTCGCGCCGCTGATACCAAGCGATCCAGAACCAGCCGCAGCCAATGCCGCCGTGCAGATCTTCGACGTGGTGGCATTCGGCCCGGAAGCAATGCTGGCCGCGCCAGAACCGCTTCCTGCCACCCCCACCGCCCCGGTTGCGCCGCGCCAGGTGTTCGGCATGCTGCCGGGCGAAGAAGTTGCCGATCTGGCCCCGCAGTTGCCTGATCAGTTGCCCCGCCAGATGGCAAGTTCAGCCATCAGCCCACCCGCTGCCGCCCCTGCGGTTGAACCCATCGTGATCTTTCCCGGCCACGTTACCACGCCCGGCGCAAGTGCCCCGCCGGCCCCCGAACCGGCCGAGCGGCACGCGCCCATCCACCCGCTTGAAACCGAACAGGCGCTGCGCACGGCGCTGGCCAACCTGCAACACCTTACCGGTGCCGCCTGAGCGCATTTCCACCCTCTGATTGAAATGCTATTCAAGGCCGGATTGGCCCAGCCCAAGCGTTTCTTGGGCCTTTCGCAGTTGCAAAAGCAGCTTCCTGTCGTCATGGGGAACCCTCGCGCAACTTTCGCTGCT
>JBDKLL010000079.1:0-24027 GCA_039795595.1 Pseudomonadota bacterium | reverse complement strand
CGCTGTCGAATTCGATCGTCGCGGCTTCGATCATCGAATGGAAGAAGAACCCGACGATGGTGGCGCTGGGGGCCAGCGAAACATTGGCGCTGGCGGCGATGGACTGTTCGGCCAGCGAAGTAGAACGGCTGGTAATCGATGCCCCGCAGGATGAAATCTACCTGCATGCCGATCCGGTGCTGATCCGGCTGGCGCTGCGCAACCTGCTGGCGAACGCACTGAAATATTCGCCGCCCGGCACCCCGGTGCAAGTCAGCATCGCCCCGGATGAGGCCCGCTTTGGCGTGGTGTTCCGCTGCACCAACCAGGTCGCCGATGCCCGCCTGCTGCTGGGCGATCTGTTCTCACGCGGGAAGCGCGGGCTGGACAACAGTTATGACGGCTATGGTCTGGGGCTGTTCATGGTCAACGAAACCGCCCGGATTCACCACGGTGAGCTGTCATACTGGCAAGGTTCGCCGCGCGAAGTGACCTTCGAACTGCTGCTGCCGCTCTGATCCTGCACGGTGGCAAGGCGTCAGAACGCAGTCATCAGCCGGACCACTGCCGGCCCCATGATCACCAGCAACAGCGTCGGCAGGATACAGAAAATCAGCGGCAGCAGAATGATCGTCGGGATCCGCGAGGCGATTTCTTCGGCGCGCTGGGACCGTTTGAGCCGCATCACTTCGGAATGGGTCCGCAGCCCTTCGGCGATGCTCGTCCCGAAGCGGTCCGCCTGGATCAGGATCGACGACAAGTTGTGCAGATCTTCCAGCCGCACCCGGGTGGCAAGGTTGCGCAAGGCCACCGCGCGGCCCGCACCCGCGCGGATTTCCAGCGCCGCCAACTGAAACTCTTCGGCCACCACCGGATTGTCGGCCGCCAGTTCGCGCACCGCCCGGCCCAGCGCCTGATCGAGCGCCAACCCGGATTCGGTGCAGATCACGGTCAGGTCGATCAGATCGGGCAGGACCCGCCGAACCAAATCGGCACGGCGGCTGATCCGCCGGCCAAGGTACAAATTGGGCAGCAAATACCCACTAACCGCCGCCAGCGCGCCAAGCGAAATGACACCTGCGAACGAGTGGCCGTTGGCGCTGACACCCGCCGCCAACAACACCGCCGCCGGCAGCGCCAGCGCCAGTGCAGTCTTGGCGATCCCGAAATACCGCATCGACTGGCCATTGCGAAATCCGGCTTGAATGAAACGCTGACGTTCTTGTTCGTTCGCGGCGCGCTGTTTGAGCTTGAGCCGATCCAGCGCATCCGCGAACCGGCGGAACAGCAAAGTGGCCAACCCGCCGCCCGGTTGCGGGGCCGCGGGATCGGCCTGGGCGACCTGCTTCAACCGCAAGCCCGATCGCTGCCGCAATTCAAACTTACCGATTTCCAGCACGAGCAAAATCACTGCGCCGGCAACCAAAATCGCCAGCCCGCCAACTGCAACGAGCTTGCCGGTAGCCCCGATCATACGTTCACCTGTGTGATCTTCCACATCCACAGGATCCCGCCGACCATCAATCCGGTCACGAGCATCAGAATGCGCACGCCGGTATCGGTGGTCCACAGCGCGGACATATAGTCAGGATTCGCCACAGCCAGCCCGCCGCCAAGCAGCACCGGCATCGCCCCAAGGATCAGCCCTGAGGCCTTGCCTTCCGACGCCAGAACGCGAATGCGGCCCTGCAATTTCAGGCGTTCGCGGACGGTATGCGACAGGCTTTGCAGCAATTCGACCAAATTGCCGCCCGTTTCGCGCTGGATCAAAATCGCCGACACGAAAAAACGGATGTCGGGACTGTCGATCCGCTGGCTGATCTTGGGTAGGGCCTGATGGAACGGAATGCCGAAATTGATTTCTTCAAGGATCGCCCGGAATTCCGGCCCGATCGGCGCGCTCATTTCGTTGGCCATCATGCCCAAGGCCACCGTCAGCCCGTGCCCGGCCCGCATCGCCCGCGACATGAAATCCAGCGCTTCGGGGATCTGCCCTTCAACCTGCCGGCGGCGGCGTCCGGCCAGTGCTGACAGCAGCGCCAGCGGAATCACCCCCCCTAGCAGCAGCCCCACCAGCACGAACACTATCGACTGACCCGCCAACAATGGCACCAATCCGCCGCAAAGGCCGCATCCCAGCACCGCTGAGAGATAGCGCACCGCCTGCTGTTCGCGCCCAGCCCGGATCGCCAGCCGATTGAGCGCCCGCAGCGGCGGAACCTTACTGCTCAGTCGCAGGAACGCCTCGTGCGAACGGGCACCGGCCTCATGCGTCAAGTCATCATCCAGCTGTCGCCGCGACACCACCACCCGTGCCAACCGCGCGCGCACCTGCCGGCGCCCCAGTCCAATCAGATCAGGCAAAGTTCCCAGCACAAGATAGGCCAACCAGCCGGCCACCAGCGCGGTCACGGCCGCGGCCAGCAGTGCCTTCAGCACACCCACCGCTCAATCCCCGGCCACGTCGGGATTGAACATATCCGGGCGCAGGACGATGCCATGCTTTTCCAGCCGCTCGGCAAACATCGGGCGGACCCCGGTGGGCCGAAACCGGCCCTGCACTTTGCCGTCCGGACCAGTGCCAGTCATTTCATAAGCGAAGATGTCTTGCGTGGTGATGATTTCACCTTCCATCCCGGTCAGTTCGTTGATCCGCACGATCTTGCGCGAACCATCGGCCAGCCGGGTGACCTGCACGATGATGTCCACCGCCGAAGTGATCTGCTCGCGCAAGGCCTTTTGCGGCAGGCTGAGCCCGGCCATTCCGATCAGGTTTTCCATCCGCGCCAACGCATCGCGCGGGGTGTTGGCGTGGATCGTGGTCAGTGATCCCTTGTGGCCGGTGTTCATGGCCTGCAACATGTCGATCACCTCGCCGCTGCGACATTCGCCCACAACAATGCGATCGGGCCGCATCCGCAAACTGTTGACCACCAGCGTGCGCATCGAAATCGCGCCTTTGCCTTCAATGTTCGGCGGCCGGGTTTCCAGCCGCACCACATGGCGCTGTTGCAATTGCAGTTCGGCGGTATCCTCGATCGTGATGATCCGTTCGCCCGATGGGATATAGCTCGACAGGATGTTGAGCAGCGTGGTCTTGCCCGAACCCGTCCCGCCGGAAATGATGATATTGGCCTTGGCCTTGACCAGCCCGGCAAGCAGTTCGGCCATATCGTGATTCAGCGCCCCGGCTGCGATCAGGTCCTTCATCTGCATCGCCACCACCGCAAAGCGCCGGATCGACAGCGATGGCCCATCGATCGCCAATGGCGGAATGATCGCATTGACGCGCGAACCATCGGGCAGGCGGGCATCAGCCATCGGGCTGGCTTCGTCGATCCGCCGCCCCACCCGCGACACGATCTTGTCGATGATCTTGAGCAGGTGTTCGTCGTCGTTGAACTGGATGTCGGTCAGTTCCAGCTGGCCGCGCCGTTCGACGAACACGGTCTTGGCGCCGTTGACCATGATTTCCGAGATCGTCGGATCGGCCAACAAGGGCTCCAGCGGCCCCAGACCAATGATTTCGTTTTGCAGATCGTCCACGATCTGATCGTGTTCGGCCTGGTTAATCGCGAACATCTCTTCCGCGATGATCGCCGCGGTTGCTTCGCGCAACCGCTCGCGCAGGCGTTCGGGCGCCATGGTTTCGGTTGCGCCAAGATCGATCCGCGATAGCAACAACTGGTGCAGTTGGGTCTTGATCGAATTGTAATGCGCCCGTTCGCTATCATCGCGCGACACCGGCAGCTTGTTGCCAGTGGGCTTGCTGACCGCAGCTTCGATCGCACTCTTCGGAATTTTCGGGCCTGCACCCGGCGCGGCGGCATCACCCGCAGGAGCAGGGGCCGTGGCGCTGGGATAGCGTCCCCACCGGGCTACCTGTTCCTTAAACGATTCCATAGCGACTGTTCCCTGGTTCCCAAGCCGGTCAGATCGGCCACCCACGCCCGGATCGCCCGGGCAAACCGCGAATGCGGTGCCACCGCGATCACTGGCGCGCCGCGCGCCAGCGCCGCATTGGCGGCCTTGCCCACATCGGGCAGCGCCACATCGATCGATTTGCCGGTTGCCCGCGCCAGTTCGTACTGACTGATCCCGTCGGCCGGGCTGGTAGCATTAACCACCAGCGTTATGTTCGCCCCCGGAAACTCGAGGCTGTCGAGCAAGTGCAACTGCTGGCTTACCGCACGCGCACTGGCCACCCCCGAACGGCCGACCAGCACCAGCCGATCCAGCTTTTCAAGCAAGGCAAGGCTGATCGGTGCGATCAACGAACCAAGATCGATCAGGACGTAGTCGTAGCTGTCGATCAGGCGATCGATGATATCGGCCACCCGGTCTGGCGCGATCGTCAGCACCCGGTCGAAAGTTGCTGGGGCCACGATCAGATCGAGTTGGTCCGATACGTGGCCGACCATCGTGTTCAACAGCGCGTCGTCAAGGCGCTCGATCTCGGTCGAAAAGCTCGCCAGATCGTGCGCCGGGCGGGTATCGGTCAGGTGCAGTTCCAGATCGCCGAATGGCTGGGCCGCATCGATCGCCACCACCCGCAGGCCCGGCAGTGCGGCCAAGGCCGCAGCGAAATTGGCCATGACCAACGTCGCCCCATCACCGCCCTTGGCGCTCGCAAAGCCCAGACACAAATTGCGATGCAGCCGAGCCGTCTCAGTACCAGACAACCCCGGCTTCAGCGCCTGCAACACGGCCAAGATCCGGTCGGGATCGGCATCGGTCAGCACATCGGGCACCCCCAGCCGGATCATCCGCAAGAGAAATTCCGGATCAGGTTGCGGGCACACCGGAACGATCACCACGGCTGGATCCTGCTTGCGAATCCGCGCGGCGATGTCGGCGCAATCGGCCGGGGCATAAAGCGCCAGTAGAACCGCATCGGCCGCGGCCACCGCCTGCCAATCGGGTCGGGCACCGGCAGCAATCACCCGCCGGCTGACCTCCCACCCGGCAGCGGCAAACACATCATCGGCAACCGGCCACGGGCTGGGCGAAAGGATCAGAAGCTGCATCGGATTACCCTGCATTGGGAAAAGTGGAACGCCATCGCCAGATCACCCGCACGCTGCGTTGGTGGTGTTCGAAACGACCGAACTCATCGCTTCGCGCGGGGTCGTCGCCATGAAATCAGGCAGGCTGATCGTTGGGCGGAAACCCGGGATATCAAGCTGCACTGCCAATCCGGTCAACCGCGCGGTGACCATGGTGCAGCTTGCCTCGGTGCAGCCCGCAGGCGCATATCCCAGCACCAGCCAATTGTTTCGACCAGCCAGATTGACCTGGCCGGACGTTTCGACCAACCCGCCAACCCGGTCACGGGCGTGGGCTTCGGTGGCCGAACCGATCGAACAAACACTGCCGATGCGCGCCGCGATCCGCGTGGCTTCGCTGGCGGTTCCCCACAGCAGCATGATCCGCGAAAATTCGATGATCGCCATCAGTGCGGTCCCGAACAACAGCACCGCCAAGGCGAACTCTACCGCTGCCGCGCCGCGCTGATCCTTGAGCACCCTCATCTTCACAGCACCTGCATCGTCAGAGCACTTGGCGCATGGTGGCGCTGATCGTGCCAAAGGTGATCGTGGCCGATGAGCGCACAAAGCCACCCATCCAGCCCCCCAGCAACAATTGGTGGCGATAGTTGCTGACCCGAACCGTCACCAGATTGACGCTGATCGCGCCGGTTGTCCCCGCGGTCATCCGTCCGCGCTGGGTGGCGGGCGCATTCACTGCATCGGCAATCTGGATGGTCGCGTCCGCCAACCCCGGCAACACCGCAGTGCCGGCGCATGGCAGCGTGGCGCTGGCCGTCCCGGTCAGCAGCAGGCATTGCGCTTGGGTGTAACCCTGCCCGGGCGCCTGCGTTGAAAGATATCGCGCCGCCAGCCGGGTCTGGCTGACCAGGCGCTTGTAGGTGACCAATACATTGGCGAATTCCAGTGTCGCGAACGCCAGCGTCAGCAGCACCGGCAGAACCAGCGCCAGTTCCACCGCAACGCCACCGCGCTTGTCCCGGCAGCACGTGTCCCAGCCCTGCCTATTCCAGCCGCGCCAGCGCCGCAGGGCGTAATGGTGCCGCCCGTTCATTGAACCAGCGCCGCAACCAGCGGACCGGTTGCCCCCGCCCCGCCGGCAATGCCCGATGCGCGGCATGGAGTGGCCGGATCATCGGCGCGCGCCACGAATTCGGCTTCGGCATTTTCGTTTGAGGCTTTGGGACTGAGCAGCAGGACGCAGGCCCAGCCAACCACTGGCCGGGCGCCGCTGCCGCACGTGCTGGCCGCACAATCGAGCACCGGCATCACCGCCAAGCGGCGAAACGGCGCACCATACGTGCGGTTAACGTCAGTCGACACGGAATATCCCGAAATCCGGCCCTGAAACGGATCGCGCGCGGGCACCCGGCGGCTCAGATAATCGCTATAAGCCCCACCGGCGGGGATACCTGCGCCGCGATAGCCATACCCCGACAGATCGGGAATGGCGCTGGTCGGGGACAAGCCACTGCCACCCTGCTTGTACACCCCAAAGCGCGCGTTCCAACCATCATCAAGCGCGGACACGACCCCGGTCTTGATATCGATGCAGCGGCCATTGGCGGTGGTTGCCCCGCAGGTGCCGAACCCCACGAACGCCTGCAGATACGGATCAAGCCCACTGCCGCTGAGCGTCCCGGATACGTTGGCCCAAGTGAAAAACCCGGTGTTGCCGGTCCCGCCCAGAATCGCGCGATCGCCCACCGCATACCCAAAATTGCCACTGGCGGCCTGGGCGTTGCTGCTTTTGCACAAGGCCATCGGGATCGAACAGACCGCTTGCGCCGGCTGCACCCCGGCCACCGCGCTGGCTTTGGTCGGCATGGTCTTGATCCCGATCGCCGAGAGGAAATAGGTAGCAACGCCGGGCAGATCCGCGGCGCAGCGGACATACCGCGCCGCACTGCCTGGCAAGCCGCCGCTGGTCAGGAACGGCCCGCCGGGAACCGTGCTGAAAGTGATCTGGCTGGAACCCAGCACGGTCGCAGCCGACTGAAAGGTATTGCGGTTCGCCGCGGCCAGAAACATCGCCGCCGACAGCGCCCGATCAGTGGCATCGGCCTGCCCGTTGAGTTCCAGCGCCCCGGCCAGCGCACAGGCATCGACCGACGTTTGCAATTCCGTGCGGATCGCCAGCATCCGCCCCGTATCGATGGCCAGACCGACGAAGCCGAGTAACATCACCAGCGTCAGCGCCGTCACCACGCTGATCGCACCGCGCCGATCGCGCAGCAACTGTCGCAGCAAGGTTCCTAACCGTGCGGGCATGCCATGCCGTTCATGGTTGCCCTGCAGGGGCGGGGATTGTCCCGCTATCAAACGCGGGCGGAAGAGACGGCGACCCAGTATCCGGTTCGACCAGCGTGGCGCGGATAATCACCACAAGTTCGCTCTTGTCGCGCGCAAAGTCCTTGCTGCGGAACAACTGTCCCAACAGCGGAATATCGCCCAGCAACGGAAACGATTTAAGCGTTTCGGCACTGGTGTTGCGCAGCAACCCGCCGATCGTCAGGCTTTGCCCATTGGTCAGTTGAACCGTGGTCGATACTTTGCTGGTGGTAAACGATGGCAAGACCGCCATGTTGGCGCCACTGCCAAAGCTTAGCGGTTCGCGCGAAAGCTCTGAAACTTCGGGTGCCACCTTCAGCGTGATCCGCTCGCCATCATGCACGGTCGGCGTGAACCGCAGCCCCACCCCGTAATCGCGCTCTTCCAGCGTGATGGCGCTGGCCCCGGCCGTCCCGCCGCTTTGCGGGATCGGGATAAAGACTTTGCCGCCAACCAGAAACTGCGCTTCCTGTCCGCTGATCGCGATGATCGTCGGCTCGGCCAGGATGCGGAACTGCCCGCGGCGCGCCTCGGCATCGAGATCGACCTTGATCGCGGTGCCGCCTGACGTCAGCGACAAGCCGCCAGTGCCGCTGCCCGCACCCAGAAAGCTCGAACCCAGCGACCAGCGGAAATTGCCGCTGGCGTTACCCGCAACGACATTGAGCCCAAGCCGGTCGACCAGCGTTTTGGAAACTTCCGCGATCCGCACCTCAAGCTTAACCTGACGGGTATCGCGCACGCGCAGCCGGTCGATTACATCGATCTGCAACCCACCGCCACCCTGACCACCAGCACTTTGGCCGCCAGCACTGCGCTGCAATTGCCGGGCCAGGCTTTCAGCATAACCGTGCGCGATCCGGCGAATGGCATCGGCGGCCACCGCATCGCTGGCGCTGCCGCCGATGATCAGCGAAGCCGCCGCCGCGCCGATCTGCACATCAGCTTCACCGGGCATCGCCCCAAGCAGTTCGCCACGCAGCGGCTCCGGATCGATCACCACATCGACAAAATAGTGGAACGAGCGCCCATCGCGGCTCCACAATTGCACACTGGTCCGGCCCAGCCCTTTGCCCAGCAGGTAGACTTCGTGGCCCGAAATGACGCGAAAATCGCTGACGCTGGGATCCGCCACTGCCACGCGGGCAATATCATAAGGAAACTGGACAGTGCGGGATTGCCCGGCGTTGACCACAATGCTGCCATCGCCCCCGCGCGCGGCGGCCGGTTGAACACTACCCAGGATGGCCAGCAAGACGCCCAGCAGCAAGCCACGCGCACCGCGGGCCAGCGTATCTGCCGATTTAAGCCGAGGTTTTCGCACCCCTCCGCGGAACCACACCTAGCATTCTCCTTGCTTTGCAGCGGCGCTATTAACGGCCCCGGATCTCTTCGATGCCGAGCGCGCCGCCGATTGACCCCATTGCCCGGGCTTGCGGAGCTAAGGGCGCAACCGGTACTGGCGCGGGCTGCGCGCCGATCATCGGCATGGCCGCAGGCAACACATCCTGCGCGCCCAGATCGGCAAGGTGCGCGCCCCGGCCCTGTCCGCGCGCCGGATCAAATTCGCTGCGCAACGCCAATGACAGCGAACCCACCGAACGGGCCAGATCGAGCACTTCGACATCGCGCGGGCGCAACTCCAGCGTCACCGCGCGAACGATCCGGGGCTTGCTGGGATCGGCGGCGGTTTCCTGCTCGGCGGCCAGCACCCGGACCCGTTCAAGCACAATCCGCGAAAACGGCGCGCTGTTCGCATCCTTGGCGCTGACCAGCACATCCACATATGCCCCGGGCAGCGCAAATCCGGCTACGCCGACAACCTCATCAACCCGCACCGAAATCGCCCGATTGCCTGGGTTAATCAACGATGCCAGCCCCCCTTTGGCAGCATGCGCAGCCAACTTGCTTTCCAGCAGCGGTTCACCTGTGAAAATCGGAGTACGCAGCACCCGCCCGGCCGCCTGATCGATCCGCACCAGCGCACCGGCGGGCACCGTTTCACCGCCCCAGTCAACAACGCGCAATTGCTCTGCCCGGATGGGGGTTCCGGGCTGGATGTCCTGCGTGGCAACAACGATTTGATGGCTAGGCGTGCCAAGATCCACCCCGAACAGGTTCAGGACCAGCACCGCCGCTACCAGCCCCAGCAACACCGCCGAAATCAGGACGCCCCGGCCCACCATCAAACCATGCCACCCGCAGCATGATCGGCAGTGAAACCGGCGCTTATCATCAGCCTTGCATCCGCTTAGGCCGCCGATGGGATCGGATGGGGGGCACCATGCAGCGATGCGGCGCTAAGCCGGCCACCCCACATGGGGCCTTGCACAAAGTGGCATCCGGCATCGAGCACCACCTTGTGCTGGCCGGGGTTGGCCACGCCATCCGCGACCAGTTCGATCCCCGCCGCGTGGGCCATGTCACAGATCCCGCGCACGGCCGCCAGAGCCGGCGGCGAATGTTCCATCGCCGCAACAAACTGGCTATTGATCCGCACCCGCCCGGGCCGCAGCCGCGCAATGCCGCCCAGAATAACCGGGGCGCTTTCGCTGCAATCAATCACCAGCCCAAAGCCATGCCGGCTGAGTTGTTCGAGCAGCGCTAACCCGCGCGATCCGATATGCTCGAAATCCGCGCTGCCGAACGCCAGATTGAAAGTGCTGCGTTGGGCCGCCTGCACGAATTCGCTCGTGAACAGTTGTTCGATCAGGTGGTGGTCCGATAGCAGCATGGCGCTGGCGTTGATCGTTACGGCCAACCCGGCCAGCCGATCGCCATCAGCGCGCACCCCCTGCAGCAGGGCATCGACCAGCGCCTTGCTCAGCCGCCGATCATCGATCGCCGCCAGCATCGTGCGCAAATCCAGTTGGCCACGCTGCGGATGGGTCCACACCAGCGTGGCATCTACCCCCACCCAGTTTCCGCTGCGCTCGAACTGCCGGGTATAGACCACTTCCAGCCCGCCGCGCTCAACCGTAGCGCGCAGTTCGGCTTCAAACGCCTGACCGGCTTCGGCCAAGTGATCGAAGTTGCGATCGAAGAAGGTTTCGGCATTGCCGCCCAGCTTTTTCGATCGATACAGCGCGACATCCGCTTCATTAATCAGTTCTTCAAGGCGGACTTCGGGATCCTGGGTAATCGTGATCCCGATCGAGCAGCCGATCTGCACTGGGCCTTTCGACAGTTCAAATGGCTCAGCCAGGCTTTTGATGATCCGCCCGGCCAGAATCTTGGCCTGGCCTTGTTCCTCAATCGCCTGCAACACCGCGAATTCATCCCCGCCCAGCCGCGCCACAGTATCGGTTTCGCGGCACGTTACGCGAATCCGCTCGGCCACTTGCACCAGCAGTTCATCCCCCGCCAGATGGCCATACGTGTCGTTGATCTGCTTGAACCCGTCGAGGTCAATCATCAGCATCGCCACGCTGATGTGGGTGCGCCGGATCGAAGCCAGTTGCAGCGTCAGCCGATCGCGCAACAGCAACCGGTTGGGCAGATCGGTCAGCGCATCGTGATAGGCGTATTGCACCAGCAGATCACCGGATTCGGCGGGCACCTGTTCCGGTCGTTGGCGGCGGGTCTGAAAAACCGCCACCCCGGATATCGCCAGCCCCAGCAGCGGCACGATCAGGGCGTAAGGCGGTGGCTCATGCGCGGAATCGAGCACCAGGCCGATGAGATAGAGCACCAGCAGCGTAACCGGCACGGCCGCGAACAGCGTAACGCCGCTGCCCCCCGATCGGTTTTTGCCGCCCCGCACCATCACGCGCCCCACACCATCCAGTCTATTTCAGAATCAAAAGTAAAAATCTTTATATATGATGTCAGATTAATCATATTTGCCGGCGTTTCAACAACGGATCGTGCTTGAACGGCACAATTATCGGTTCAGATCGCATCCTTGGGAACACTGTTGCGCCCAGAGCACATCGCCTTTCATCGACACGCAATGGCACAGCAAAGAGGCAGAATAAGCTTGCAGTAGCGTCATTGCTCGGTTGCAGCGGCCTAGAGCAAACGGATGATCGCAACCCAGGTCTTGGCAGATTGGTCATTGTGACTATAAGATTCATCATAAATTAAGCAGCGGTCGCAGTTGCTACACGACGCCATGCCTCCAAACGGGCCACCGCGTGTACGATCGGAGGCACGATGACAGGCACTGACGACACGGCCCTGGACGATCTGTTCATCGCCGAACCTGCCCCAACCGCCCCATCCGGTACGGAACCGGCAGCGCCGTGGAAAATCATGATCGTTGACGACGAACCGGGCGTGCACGACGTGACCCGGTTGGCCCTGCAAGGCGTGATGTTCGACAAGCGACCGCTGCACTTCATTTCGTGCTTCAGCGGGGCTGAGGCCCGCAAGGCGATTGCCGCGCATCCCGATACCGCAATGATCCTGCTCGACGTGGTGATGGAAACCGAACATGCCGGGCTGGAATTCGCGCGGTTTGTTCGCGAGGGCGCAAACAACGCGCTGACCCGGATCGTGCTGCGGACCGGGCAACCGGGACAGGCCCCTGAACGCAAGGTCATCGTCGATTACGACATCAACGATTACAAGGAAAAGACCGAGCTGACAGCCAGCAAGCTGTTCACCCTGATCCATGCCTCGCTGCGCGCCTACCGCGACATCATCACGATCGAAAACAACAAGCGCGCGCTGACCAAGATCATCAATTCTTCGGCCGATATCTTCAAGCTGTCATCGCTTGAACAATTTGCCGAAGGCGTGCTGGAACAGATCGGCGGGCTGGTTTCCAGCCGACCGGGCACCCTGTTCCTCCAATCCCCGGCCACCCCGCGCCCCGATGGGCTGGCTGCCTGTTTCGAAGATGGGCAGTGGCGCAAGGTCGCCGGGACCGGGCGCTACGAAAGCGGGATCGATCCCAATCTGCTGCTGGGCGGAAAATACAAGCATCTGCTGGATGCGGCGGTTGCTGGCAATGGCATCGCCCATGATGACGATGCGCTGCTTGCCTATTTTTCAGACCGGATGGACAGCCGCAACCTGTTGCTGCTCGACGGAATTTCGCGGATGGGCGAACACGAACTGGCGCTGATCGAACTCTACATGCGCAATGTTTCGACCGCGCTCGAAAACATTGCGTTGCACGAAGACCTTGAACACACCCAGCGCGAAATCATCTACCTGCTGGGCGAAGCGGTCGAAACGCGCTCGAAGGAAACCGGCGGGCACGTTCGCCGGGTTGCCGAAATCTCGTATTTCCTGGCCCGCGCCTGCGGCCTGCCCGATGCCACCGCCGAACTGCTCAAAGCCGCCGCGCCGCTGCACGATCTGGGCAAGATCGCGATCCCCGACGTGATCCTGCACAAACCCGGTCGCCTCACCCCAGACGAGCTGGCGGTGATGCGCACCCATGCCGAAATCGGGTACAACCTGCTCAAGCCATCGCACCGCACGATCCTGAAAACCGCAGCAACCATTGCCCACGAACACCACGAACGCTGGGATGGTGGGGGCTATCCGCTGGGCAAGGCCGGCAGTGCCATCGACCAGTTGGCCCGGATTACCGCGGTGGCCGACGTGTTCGATTCACTGCTCCATAAACGCAGCTACAAACCGGCATGGGCGCTGGCCGATGCCCTGGAATACTTCCGCACCGAAGCAGGCAAGCAGTTCGATCCCGCCGTGGTTGCCGTGCTGCTTGACCATGCCGACGCCGCGTGGGCGATCCTGCAACGCTTCCCGGATGAAACGGCTGAACCGCAGGCCCCATTCCTGCTCGCCCATTAAGCCCCCGCACCAACCGCACGCTCGCTTGCAATTATAATATTTCGATCAGATAATCGAATATATCTTCGCGGACGTGATGTTGGTGAAAGGGCAAGGCGCAAGCGGCGGATACAACCGGCAGGCCTGCACGATGGGGTACGAAATGAACACGACACAGAACGGCAACTTGGCGGATGCATACCGTTCGCTTGTTGAAATCGGTCTGGCGCTATCGGGCCGGGAAGACCTTGATTCACTGCTTGAAACGATCCTGATGTCGGCCAAGCGGCTGGCCAATGCCGATGGCGGCACACTATACCTGACCGGCGATGACGGCGATCTGCATTACAAGATGCTGCACACCACTTCGCTCAACCTCAGCACGGGCGGAACCACCGGCCGCGCCCCCAATTTCCCCCCGATCCCGATCGGCGATGCCGGGTCGATGGCGGCCTATTGCGGGCGCGAACAAGTCAGCCTCAACATCGACGACATCTACGACAACGACGCATTCGATTTTTCCGGTCCGCGCAAGTTCGATGCCGGTAACGGCTATCGCACCCGCTCGATGCTGGCGATCCCACTGGTCGATCACCATGCCGAAACGATCGGGGTGTTACAGTTGATCAACGCGCTTGATCCGGTCAGCGGCGCGCCGGTGGCCTTTGCCCCGGCCACCCAGCAACTGTGCGAAGCGCTGGCTTCACAGGCCGCGATCGCCATTTCCAACCGCGCACTGGTGATCCAGCTGGAAGAGCTGTTCCTGTCGCTGATCACGCTGATCAATTCCGCGATCGACGAAAAATCACCTTATACCGGGGGCCACTGCAACCGCGTTCCCGAATTGACCCTGATGCTGGCCGAAGCTGCCAGCGCAGTCGACCACGGCCCACTGCGGGATTTCAGCCTGTCACGCGAAGACTTGCACGAACTGCGCATCGCCAGCCTGCTGCACGATTGCGGAAAGATTGTGACCCCGGTCCACGTGGTTGACAAGGCCACCAAACTGGAGACGATCTTCGACCGGATCGCCTTGATCGACACCCGCTTTGAAGTGGTGCTGCGCGACCTTGAAATCGCAGAGCTGAAAGGCCAGCTGACCGCCGGCGAACATACCGCGCGCCGCGCCGCGGTGCTGGCCGACCGCAAGTTCCTGCGCCACGCCAACATCGGCGGCGAACGGATGAGCCCGGACGATATTGCCCGGGTTGAACGGATTGCCGCCACGCAGTGGCAGCCGACCGGGGAAGACAGCCAGCCGTTCCTCAGCGCGAACGAAGTCGAAAACCTGACGATCATCGCCGGAACCCTGACCGGGGCCGAGCGCGAAATCATCAACTACCACATCACCGCCACGATCAAGATGCTTGAAGCCCTGCCGTGGCCCAAGCACTTGCGCAACGTGCCCGAATACGCCGGCGGCCATCACGAACGGATGGACGGCCGCGGCTATCCCAAGGGGCTAAGGCGCGAAGAGATGTCGGTGCAGGCCCGGATGCTGGCGATTGCCGACGTGTTCGAAGCGCTGACCGCCGCCGATCGTCCGTACAAGAATGGCAAACCCTTGTCCGAAGCGCTGCGGATCATGAAGTTCCTGCGCGATGATCACCACATCGACCCCGACTTGTTCGACGTGTTCGTACAGGAAGGGGTCTTTGCCCGTTATGCCGAGCAATTCCTGCCGCCCGAACAGATCGACGCGGTGGCGGTGGCCGACCTGATCCGCGCCTAGGCGGCCGCCAGCGAACCCGCCACCGCGGCAACGAACGCCGCACCATGTGCCGGGTTCCACGCCCGGTCCCGATCGGCTTCATCCAGCGCGGCGATCACCGCCAACTGATGCGCAATCAGATCGGGCAGCCCGCACGCCTCGGCAGCTGGCCCCAGTTCGGGAACGTGGCGCAGGAATGCAGCTCGCCCGGCCAGCGTTTGCAACGCCGCGGCGCGATCAGGCAAGCCAGCGCCGGCTTGTTCGCGGGCTAGCAACGCCCCTTGGGCAAAGCCATGGCCCGGCAGCAGGCTGGCAAACAGATCGGCCGCAACCGCCAGTTTGAAACCGCGGCGCAGCGGCGTATCGGCACAGGCCCCGGCGCCCCACCGGCGGTAACTGGCCGGATCGGTGGCCAGAATCGTTGCCCGGATGGTGCGCTGCACCGCCGGCGGCACCCCGGCTTGTTCCAGCACCGGGTGAATGGCCCGCCATGCCCGTGCTTCCAGTTCGTAAGGGTGGCGGTTGATCGTGCCATCGTGGGCCAGATCGTGCGCGATCAGCGCGGCCAGCACGCTACCTTGTGCCTCAGCATCCAGCCCGGTCAGCCCGGTTGCGCATAGCTGCCCCCACGCCATCAGCACATCATGGATGTGATCCCGGTTGTGATAGGGCAGTTCACCGCCCCGGCAGGCCAGCGCGGCACCATCGGCTTCGACAGCTTGCGCCACCGCGATCAGCGCGTGGTACAGCGCCACAGAGCCAAACGCACCCGCCTGCTGCACCATCGCCACGCGTTCGGGCAAGGAGATCGCGCCGCGCCCGGCCACCCAGCCTGCGTCGATTTCAAGCAAGCGCAGCGCCGCCGCGGGCCGGGACTGCACTGTGCCGGTCATCAGCGACCGAAAACGGCAGCACCCTGGACAACGAACCCTTGCCCGGGATTGAAATCATACGTCATCCCGGCATGGCTGGCGGGCTTGGCCGGATCGTTGCCGAAAAATTCGAGCTTGCCCGTCCCCGCGCAAGTGGCCGTGCACAAGTTGATCGACCCGGTCAGCTTGTTAACGCCCACGTCCAGCGCCACCGGGGTACTGGTGATGCCCCCGGCAAGACTGCCGGTGAAGTCCAGCCCGAAATAGCCATAGCCCGCCGCCTGCGACACGAACAGTTGCAGTGATCCGCTCAACTTGGCCGCGTTCAGATCAGCCACCAGCGATCCTTTGGTGACCAGCCAACCGCCCGCCGCGTTGGCGCGGGTTTCGGTGGGCGTGGTCGCGCCGATCAGACTAAAGTTGTAAATGCCCTGCGGCACCGCGATGCGGGTGACATCGCCGACGATCCAGTGAAAGCCCTGGTTCTTTTCCAGCGTCAGCGGAGTCGGGCTGGCAGTCGTGCCGCTCCACCCACCGATCAGCACGCTGCCATCGGCCCACCGGCCCCAGCTGACCACGCCGGAATCTGTGCCGCCTTCGATCAGTTTGGCGGTGTAACCGCCGATCACATAGCCCGGGAACGATGGCACACGCGGGTAACGGATCCCTGTGATCACACTGCCCTGATAGGCAACGCTGACCGGCGACAGGGTGTTGGCAACGTTGCGATCGCCGGTCACCGGGTTGTATTCGGCCGACAACAAGCTGATCGTCGCCACCCCGGCGCTGGCCAAAGTGCCGCCATTGCCTTGCGCCGCACCGCTGAAACTGGTGGCGGGAATGGTCAGGGCATCGGCCTGCGCCGGTGGCGGCATCTGCACCTTGGCCATCACATACGGGGATTCGATCCGCGGCAACTGGCTGGCCACCGGCACATCGGGCACCGAGGCAGGCACATCAGGCGGCGGCACATCGGCGGTCGGTTCGCCAGCCCCGACCATGTTGACCGGTTCGGCCAAAAAGGTCGGTTGGTGGTCCAGCAGCACCACCGGGGCGGATTTCGAGGCAACGTAAAACGTCTTGCCGGTCAAAATCCCATCGGCCCCGTTTTCATTGGTCACTGAAATCTGGCCTTCGAACACCGTGCCGTACAGGCCCGGATCGGCAGGTTGCTGGCCATCGATGCATTGATCGGCGCAATCGACCAGATCAAACCCGGTGCCGCGGATCCCGATCAGCGCCACCCGGGTGTTCACTTTCACCGCTGCGGGATTGGCCTTGCCGATCGCCCCGGTCAGCATTCGCGCGCCGCCTTTGACGATACTGGTGACCTGGCTCGATCCACCCCCTTTGGGGGCGTAGCGATAGCTGTCGAGCCGAAACTCGGACCGTTCGCGCACCGCCAGCATCGATCCGTCGGTCATCCAGACTTGCGCGCTCGATGCCGGGGCAGTGCGGATCGTATCGCCCGAACGCACCTCGAACCCGGGGCGGGCCTGCAGCAGACTGCCGCCACGCTGGACCTGCACCGCCCCCACGGCCAGCACGAACCGCCCTGCGGCAGGCGCGTTCTGAGCCCACGCGCCAGTTGGCAACCCCGCGCAGGCCAGAGCCAACAGCAGCTTGCGGAGGACGTTCCACATCGCGTTCATTCCCATTCCCGCCGAAGCACCACGGCCACTTGCCGCTGGGTGTAATCATAAAGCGCCAGGTTGGCGTCATCGTGGACCAACTGGCCTTCGATCCGCACCGACAGGCCCGGCCGCAGCACCACTTGCGCGGCCAGATCGACCGTTTTGAACCAATCGCGGCGCGGGGTGGCGAACAACGGATCGGGGCCGGCATAGCGCCACCGCGCCAGCCCATAGCCGGCGGTGATCGCCAGCTTGCGGGTTGGGAACAGCATGATCCCGGCCCGGCCACCCACGATCTTGCGGGTAAAATCGGGGCGATTGCGCTGGTTGGTTTCGTGGGCGTAATACCCAACCGCCGAAATCAGCGGCTCAAACGGCAGCGACAGCCGCTTGTCCGCGCCGATGCTGGCGGAAACAAGCTTGCCCGAACGGTTGCGGTTAAGCCCGGCATAGCGCAGCCGTTGCGCCGAAACTTCGCCGCTCACCGCAAGCGAGCGGCCCAGCTGATAGCGCACGTTGGCCTTGCCGCCATAGCTCCAGCGATATTTCGCACCATCCAGCAACGCGTAAGAACCAGTTGGCCCAGCAGTGACCATCAACTGGTCAGAGACATGGCCCACCGCCAGCGTCGATGATCCCGCTGCAATATCATATCCGCTGGTGCGGCTGTAATTGATCACCGCAGCCGACGATGTCAGGATCGCCTTGAAGGAACCGTGGATCGGCGCTGTCACCACCGTTCCGGCGGATAGTTGCTGGCTTTCGGACGGCTTGGCCAGCGCCGCATTGCCCAGCTTGACCTGCCCGAAGAACGGCAGGGTCAGGTCGGCAGTGCCCACCCCGCTGTTGGCGTTGCTGGTCCAGCCATAACCGGCTTCAACATAACCGGCCAAGCCAATCCGCTGGTGGCGGCCATGCTCGCGCATCGCGGCCATGAAGCGGCGGATCGTGACTTGCACGCCAACCGGTGGCGATTTGGCCAGCACGGCATCGAATTCACGCGTGGCGCGGGCATAATCGCCAATCAGGAAATAACCGCGGCCCAGTTCAAGCCGGGCCAGATCGTTGCTGGGATCCTGCAACATGAAGCGTTCCAGCGCGAGCACGCCGATCGTTGCCCGCCCCGCATCAACCGCGGCAATCCCGAAATAGTAATCGAACAACGGCGAACCCAGCATATCGCTGTGCTGCAGGCCCAGTTCATACGCCTGATCGGACCGGCGCTGTTCGATCAGGCGCTTCATGTCTTCCGGCACGCCGGCTTGCGCCGGACCGGGGACCAGCGCCAGACCGGCAGCCAGCGCCAGACCGAGCCATGCTGAACGGGTAACCACTACGCGGGCCGTCCCGACAATGCGGCAAAACGAAGTTTCATGACCTGACGCAGATCCTTGCTTGAATGCGGACGCTGAAACCCGGCCGGGATAAGTCCGACCGGCCCGCACCGCCCATGCAGCGCTAAGCCGCACCCGAAGTGCATCCATCGCAGATCAGCAATCACAGATGGGTCCATAATGGCTGATAATCTTATAAATCTTATTATAACTTGCAAGTCATTCGTTCTCGTTTGATGGAGTGCGACATTACGGAAGACGTCGATAATACCGGATAAGCAGGATTTATATGTCAATACCAGCAGCGCGCAGGGGAGCTTAAATGTTACTTTTCCTCCGTCAGTTTAAACTGCGCTGGCTCCAGCTTGCGCTGGGTGCGGCCTTGGTTGCCGGGTTTGCCCTGCACGCCGCGAAAATCTGGACGATCCCGGGGATCGGGGTGGCCGAACGCAACCTCTACGATGCGCGGATGCGCTGGACGATGCCCGGCGGGAGCGATGACCGCGTGGTCATCTTGGACATCGACGAAGCCAGCCTGGCCGAATTCGGCCGCTGGCCATGGAACCGCGCGCGCATGGCGCAGATCACCCAGCGCCTGTTCGATCAGTACCAGATCGCTTCGCTGGGCTTCGACGTCGTCTGGGCCGAAGCCGAAACCGCACAGTGGCATGCCCTGCTGGCCGATGCTGGCGCGGCGCCGGTTCCGCCAGCGTTGCTGGCCCAGATCGACACCGACCGCGCGTTTGCACAAAGCCTGACCGGACGGATGGCGGTGCTGGGCTATTACTTCACCAATGAAAGCAATGCCCCGGCCAAGAACATCCTGCCGCGCCCCGCGCTGACCACCCGCGATTTGCCCATCGCCGCATCGGCCGCACCCGAATGGCGGGGTTATACCGGCAACATCGCGCAATTGATGGCCAGCGGCGTGAACGCCGGACACACCAATTCGCTGCGCGATGTCGATGGCGTGATCCGGCGAGTGCCGCTGCTGATCCGGCATGGCAACGGCTATTACGAAAGCCTGTCGCTGGCGATGGTCCGGCAATTGTTCGGCGGTGAACCGATCAAACCGGTGATCGCCGCCAATGGCGCGTACAATCGGGTCGAAGCATTGGAAGTTGGCCCGCTGCGCCTACCGGTCGATGCCGAACTGGCCGCATTGGTCAGCTTTCGCGGGGCCAGCCACAGCTTTCGCTACATTCCGCTGGGCGATGTTCTGGCGGGGCGGGTCAAACCCGATGCACTGCTGGGCAAGATCGTGCTGATCGGCACCTCCGCGCCGGGGCTGGGCGATAACCGCGCAACCGCCACCGACGAGATCATGCCAGGGGTGGAAGTGCATGCCAACATGATCGCCGCCATGCTCGACCAGCAGTTGCGCGAACAACCCGATTACGCCACCGGGCTGGACGTGGCGCAAGTGGCCGGGTTGGGGCTGCTGGCTGTGCTGGTGCTGGCGTTCGCGCCGCCGGTGGTTGGGTTGCTGGCCTATGTCACGCTATCCGGGCTGGCGCTCTGGCTTAACCTCAATGCGTGGAGCCAGAGCAATCTGGTGCTGCCGCTGGCAACCGTGCTGATCATGCTGCTGGCGGTCTATACGTTCCATGCGGTCTGGGGCTTTTTCGTCGAAGGCCGCGCCAAGCGCCAGTTGGGGGCCATGTTCGGGCAATATGTCCCGCCCCGGCTGGTGGCGGAAATGGCCAAAGATCCGGCCAACTATTCCATGGAAAGCCGCGATGCCGATCTGACCGTGCTGTTTTCCGATCTGCGCGGGTTTACCGGGATTTCCGAACAGCTCAACGCGCGGCAACTGGCTGCCTATATCAACGAATACCTCAGCCGGATGTCGGCCGTGATCGCCGATCACAATGGCACGCTCGACAAGTTCATCGGCGATGCGATCATGGCCTTCTGGGGGGCGCCGGTGGATGATCCGGAAGCCGCGGCTGGCGCGGTTCGCGCAGCCTTGGCGATGCAGCGCGAAGCCGAACGGCTCAGCGCCGAATTCATCGCTGCCGGCCTGCCCGAATTCAAGATCGGCATCGGCCTGAACAGCGGACCGATGCGCGTGGGCGATATGGGATCGAAACTGCGCCGCGCCTACACGGTGATGGGCGATGCGGTGAACCTTGGATCGCGGCTGGAAGGGATCACCAAGAGTTATGGCGTGGGGATCATCATCGGCGAAGCCACGCGCCCGCAAGTGCCCGGCTTCACCTGCCGCCTGCTCGATCGGGTGCGGGTGAAAGGCAAGGAAACCGCGGTCGAAATTTTCGAACCGGTTGGCGAAACCGCCACGCTTGATCCGGCAACATGCGCCGCAGTGGCCACCTGGAATGCGATGATGCACGCCTACTTTGCCGCCGATTGGGACCATGCGGAGCAACTGCTCGAACAAGCCCGGGCAGCCGGCGTGCCAACCCCCAGCGCAGACCTTTATGCCGAACGCATCCGCCACTGGCGGGCCGCCCCGCCACCACCGGGCTGGGACGGGGTGACCACGTTCACGACAAAATAAGCCGCAAGATCAGGCACCGGCCAGGCCAAGGGAAACACCCTGCCAGCCTGCCAGAGGGGGAAGGCAGGCGGCAAGGGTGCTTCCGGCCCGCAGCCGCGCGGCAGGATCAGCCCGGGTTACCCCCAGCTGATCTTGTCCACGCCCTGCAGAAGGTGTTCTTCGTGCGCACCGGTTGGTGAAACGAAGTCAAGCTTCACCGTGCTCGGTTCGCCGAACAGGATCTGGTGCAATTCCTGCTGCTGCTCGGTCGGCACCACCGGGTTGAAGCTGCCATCACCGTGATCGATCGCAATCGTCCAGCCCCCGCTTTCGGGCAGCGCCATCGGCGCATCGCTGCGCGCGATCGCAAAGGCCCCGTCACTCCACCCACCGTCGCTCCACCCGCCATGGTCGGGCGCCGCGTGGGCGCCCCAGGCGATGTCGATCGGATCGAACGGAGGAGGCATGGCCGCGCCAAATACCGACAGGTCGATATCCTGTTCGACCACCAGATCGGTGCTGTGCCCGGCAAAGCCCTGCACGCCAGCTTCCGGCGTGCTGCTGCCAAGATCGACAGCGGGTGCATCCGTGCCGACCGTGGCGGCGACGGTGTTGGCCGCCGTGGTCACAAAGCCAACGTCCTGCACGATCCCGGTGCTGCCATCGGCCAGCGTGTACGTGGTCGAGCCATAGATCCGCACATCGCCATCGGCCGCCACCAGCGGCACGCCATCGGACAGCAGGTTGAGCGAAACGATCCCGGCATCCTTCAGGCTAACGAATTCACCGCTTTCGAACACGCCATCGCTGTTCAGATCGCGCCAGACCCCGAACGACAGGAAGCCCTGATCGGCGATCGAGAACACCCCATCGTGGTTGGTATCATTGGTCTGCGCCAACCCTTCCAAGTCGGTCTGCCCGGCCGCGGTCGAAAACACGATCTGAACGCTGCCATCGGCGTGCAGTTGCGCCAAAAGACCATCGCCCGACGCCACCCACGCGGTTGCCACCGCCGTGCCGGACCCGGTGTAATCATAGGTCACGCCCTGTGTGTGATCGAGGTACTGGATCCCCCCGCCATCAAGGTCGAGCGCGATCGGCGTAGCGGTTGCAGCAGGAGAACCACCGGTCTTGACGTTGACCGCGAAGGCCCCGCTGACCGCATCGCCATCGCTGTCGGTCAGCGTCGCGGTGAAGTTCAGCAGCTTGTCGGTGACGCTGGCATAGCTGTTCACGGTCGACAACCCGATCTTGCCCCCGCCTGATGAGGTGGCATTGCCATAGACATCGATCCAGTCGATCTGATGCCCGGCGGTGGCGGTCAGCGTATAGCTTCCCGCCGTTCCGCCGCCCGGGGCGATCTGGCTTCCTGTCAACTGGACGAACGATGCCGTGCCATCGGTGTAAACCATCTTGACGTAGAGCACGTCGGTCGCCGTAAAGTTCTGGAACGTCAGCGTTGCACCCACTGCACCGCTCAGCGCTGCCGAAGGCGCGACATAGGCCCCACTCCCGTCGAAATCGTTCGCCGCCCCGAAATCGAAACGCAGCATTTCGCCCTGGCTCAGCGCGTTGTTGGAAACGCCCCACCCCTGGGTCGACCCATTCACGCTGTCGACAGTCATCCCGGCATTGATCGCGGTCAGACCGCTCAACGTAGTGCTCCAACTCGCGACGTTGAACGAACCGCTGTTCACAAACCCGGCAACAGCCGCAAGGTTGACGCCGGTGCTCGAAGCAAGGACCTGCGCGGCGGTTGGTCCCGAACCGAACGAAGTTGCAGTTCCCACCACATACGGCGTAATCGTGCCATCGATCGCCTGTAGCAGGGTGAAGTCATACGTGCCTTTGGTGCCGCCACTGGGATTCAGCGTCAGCGTAAAGATCCGGGTGTCACCCGCGCTCAGCCCGGCCGTGCCATCGTTGTCGACATAGCCAAACAGCCCCGCGCCCGATGCCGATGTCAGGATCGTATGGCCCTGATACAGCGCACCATTAAGCGAACCGGCCGCAATCGTGGCCGCACCGGCACCATCCGCCCCCGCCGCAAAGGCCAGCGAACCGGTCGCCGTGCTTCCCACGGCATTATTGACTTGCTGGTTCTGGATCGGGGCCAGTGTCGGCCCGGCATCCGCAAACCGCACGTTGCCGCCAAGGTCGATGACCTGGCTCTGCGTGCCGTTCGACGCCGTCAGGTTGACCAACCCGTTGTTCAGGACATCAAGCTGCGTGGCATACGGCGTCACCGCCCCCGCTGCATGATCCAGCGTCTGGTACTGGGTCAGGGTCACGCTACCGGCGGCATTCACCGCAAGCCCGAACACGGTGTTATCTGCCGTAACCGCACCTTGCGTTGCAGCCGTCGAACCAACCACTGCACCGGTGCCCAGCTTGTACAGATAGATGTGCTGGTTGCCGCTGGTCAGCGTGGAATCCACACCTTGCGCCGCAACCCCCAGTACATAGCTGACAGTGCCGGCCAGCCCGATCGCACTGGCAAATGATGCCGATGTACTGTCGCTGGCCGCACCGACCGTGTTCGCATCCGAAGTCGTCAGGGTAACCCCCGCCTCTTCGTCAATCCCATGCACGGTCACGGTCACGTTCTGGGTTGCGGTCGCGCCTTTGTCGTCGGTCACGGTCACCGTGAACGTCTCATTGTGGCTCTCACCCGCGGCCAATGCCTGCACTGCCGCCTTGGTGTTATCGAGCGTGTAAGTCCACGCCCCGGTGCTCGCGTTCACTGCAAAGTTGCCGTACGTGCCTGCCGCATTGCCCGAATACGTCGCGGTGTGCCCGGTATCGACATCGCTCGACGTGATCTGACCGCTCGCGGTGGGTGTCGTATCTTCCGTCACACTGCCACTCTGCGC
>JBDKLL010000078.1:0-11264 GCA_039795595.1 Pseudomonadota bacterium | reverse complement strand
CCGTGTGCCACCCGGTTGCGGCATAGCGGGCCAGAATGTCCTCACACGTGGAAAGCGACGTATCGCCATCGATCGTGATGTTGTTATCGTCCCACAACACGTTCAGCCGGCCCAGCTTGTTAACGCCTGCCAAGCCGATCGCTTCGTGGTTGATCCCTTCCATCAGGCAGCCGTCACCCGCCACAACCCAGGTCTTGTGATCGACCAGTTCATCCCCGAACACGGCGTTAAGGTGGCGTTCGGCCATTGCCATGCCAACCGCCGTGGCCAAACCCTGCCCCAACGGGCCAGTGGTGCATTCAACCCCGGCCAGTTCGGCGTTTTCAGGGTGACCGGCGCAGACCGAGTGCAGTTGCCGGAAATTGCGGATATCGGCCATCGTCGGCGCGGCATAACCGGTGAGGTGAAGCAGCGAATAGATCAACATCGAACCATGCCCGGCCGACAGCACGAACCGATCGCGATCGGCCCAATCCGGCGCAGTGGGATCGAATTTCAGGAATTGCGAAAACAACACCGTTGCCACATCGGCCATGCCCATCGGCATCCCGGGATGCCCGCTATTGGCCTGCTGGACCGCGTCCATCGATAAGGCACGGATGGCATTGGCCATGGGCGCCAGGCGGGACGGGTCGAGTTGCATAGGTATGTGCTCCCGAAAATCGCAGGTTTTGCGGCCGATTCGTGTCTGGTCTCCTTTGCGGAGGCACCGCCCCCCGTCAAGCGCATGGGGCACAGCGCGCACGCGAAGCTGTGGCAAAGCCGCCCGGCAAGGCTTTGCCCCGGTTTCAAATTGCGATAGCCAGCGATCATGGTTCTGGCGAATTCCAATGGGGAATGAACGAAGCAACCGCGCGCTGGCGCGGATCGAAGCAGCGCTGGCACGGATCGAATCCGCGCCCCGCAGCGGCATGGCCAGTGCCGCCGGTAACGCCGCGGATGCTGAACTGGCCGCCTTGCAATCGCGGCATGATCAGCTGCGTCAGGCGGTGCAAGGTTCGCTCGCGCAGCTGGACCTGCTGATCGAAAGCACCCCGGCATGAGCAACGTCACCCTGCAGATCGGTGGGCGCAGCTATACCGTGGCCTGCGCCGATGGCGAAGAAGCACACGTTGGCGCGCTGGGCCAGTTGATCGATGATAAAGTGCAGCAAATGGGTGCGGCCGGGCAAAGCGAACCGCGCCAATTGCTGTTCGCGGCCTTGCTGCTGGCCGATGAATTGCACGACGCCCGCCATCGTGGCGGCACCAGTTCGGCGCCTGCTGCAGCACCTAAACCCGCCCCTTCAGCCGATGACCTCTACGCCGAAGCGCTGGAAGCCATCGCCGCCCGGCTTGAAAATTACGCCGCGGCTCTTGAGGGCTGATCCCGCACCGCCTAGATAGGCAGGCGACGGGTACTGCCCGGTGCGAACCGATCGAACATCCCTGAGGCTATAAGCAATCCTTGGGGGCTGTCCCTGCCCGGACCACTCTGTTTCCAGTGGGGTCCGATGCACACGGTCCCCACCTGACGTCGAGGCGTCAGAGGATTTCCCCGGTCCGGCCCATGGTGGTCCCGTCACCCGATTTTCCTGCAGCGCCAATTCCGCTGAAATAATGGAACCCCGGTGAACAATACCGTGATCGACAAGCAGCACTTGCGTCGCAACCTGAAAGCCCGCCGGCTGGCCCATGTCGATGCGATTCCGCCGGCCCAGCGCAATCTGCTGTTTCGCCGCCCGCCCACGGCTCTGGCAAACCTGATCCCGGCAGACGCGGTGATTTCGGTCTATCACGAAATGCCCGGCGAAGCGCCCGCCACCCATTATGCACGCTGGTTTTACGAACAGGGCCACCGGGTTGCCCTGCCGTGGTTTGCGGATCGCGCCGCACCGATGGCGTTCCGCGAATGGGCCAACCCATTTGTGGAAGACCTGCTGGTGCCCGATCCGTTCCGCGCGGTGCAACCCGCCAGCGATGCCGCGGAACTCGAACCGCAGATCGTGTTCGTGCCATTGCTGGGCTTTACCGCCACGGGCGAACGGATCGGTTATGGCGGCGGGCATTACGATCGCTGGCTGGCGGCCCATCCTGAGGCTACCGCAATCGGGCTTGCGTGGGACTGCCAACTGGTTGAAAGCCTGCCGCTTGAGGCGCACGATATTCCTCTTGCTGCCATTGTCACCCCCACCCGCCTTTATGGACCATTCTGATGCGCCAGCAGCCAACTTTCCGTATTCCGTTTGGCATTCTGGCGTTGTTTGGTGCGCTGCTGGTCTATGGCGGATTGATCGCGCGGCACCTTGCCCCGTTGATCGCCGGATGGCCGGTACTGGCGCAAACCCCGGTCTATATCGCTCTTGGGGTGGTCTGGCTGCTGCCGCTCAAACGCTTCCTGATCTGGATGGAAACGGGGCGCTGGCGCTAAGCCGCAGACTGGGTTAGCCTCTGCCAAACAATTGGCACGGGGTATGACAATGAATCGCAAACTTGGGCTGACCCTGGGCGCAATCGCGATCGCCGGATTGCTGGTGGCCACATTCGGCCGGGGCTGGATTGCCCAACGCGCGTTCGAACGGGCGCTCGACCGGAATGTCGGGATCGATCAATCGTTGGCGCTGGGCGATGGCCTCCACGCCTATCTGTGCGGCACTGGCAGCCCGATGCCCGATGCCGATCGCGCCGGGCCGTGTGTGGGTGTGCTGGCCGGCAAGCAAGCCTTCGTGTTCGATGCAGGGTCGGGATCAATCCGCAAGCTGATGCGGATGGGCTTCCCGATGGACCGGATGCAAGGCGCATTCCTGACCCACCTGCATTCCGACCATATCGATGGACTGGGCGAATTGATGCTGCAGGCGTGGATCGGCGGGGCGCGCGAAACCCCGCTGCCAATCTACGGCCCGGCCGGAACCGACAAGGTCGTGGCCGGATTTAACGCCGCCTACACGATCGACAGCGGCTATCGCATCGCCCACCACGGAGCGAAGATCGCCCACCCCGGCGGATTTGGCGGCAGCGCCAGCATGATCGCGCTGGCGGATGGCGAAGATTCGCGCGTGGTCTATGCCGCAGACGGGGTGAAGATCACGGTAATCCGGGTCAACCACGCACCAGTTGCCCCGGCGTTCGGTTATCGCATCGATTACAAGGGCCGCGCGATTACGCTCAGCGGGGATACCGTCTATTCGCCCGCGTTCGTCACCGCATCCAAGGGCACCGATCTGATGCTGCACGAAGCGCTGAACAAACCGATGGTCGCCGCGCTGGGCAAAAAGTTGGCCGAGCGTGGCCACGCCGCCAACGCGCAGATCATGCACGATATCCAAGGCTATCACGCCAGCCCCGAAGACGCCGCGCGCAGCGCGCAGGCTGCCGGCGCGCAGGCTCTGGTGCTGTACCACCTGGTCCCACCGCTGCCTTCACGCCTGATCGAGCCGCTGTTTCTGGGCCACGCCCCGGCGCTGTTCAGTGGCACGCTGAAAGTGGGCCACGACGGGATGATCGTCAGCCTGCCGGCGGGGAGCAAGGACGTGCGCTTCAGCACAGCGTTCTAAGGCACGCGCCTGCGGGTTGGGTGTTCCAGCGATGGATGGAGAGAAATTCCCAAGTGGCGCGAGTGACGGGGCTCGAACCCGCGACCTTCGGCGTGACAGGCCGACACTCTAACCAACTGAGCTACACCCGCGCAGCCACTTGGGAGACGCGCCACTAGGCCAGCAGGATGAGGCTGTCAACACCTTCACGCGGCCCAGTTGGCGCAATTTTTTTCCACACCCAGTCGCCACAAAAATAGCGACCGGAATTGGCTCAATCCGCCAGCAACAAGGCCGGGGTTTCAATCAACCGGCGCACCGCCTGCACAAAGCTGGCGGCATCCCAGCCATCGACCACGCGGTGATCGCAGCTGATCGAAATATTCATCAACTTGCGCTTGGCAATGCGTTCGCCGCCCATCCCATCAGCCACGAACATCGGGCGCTCCACGATCCGGTTCGGGCCGATAATCGCCACTTCGGGGCGATTGATCACCGGCGTGGTTGCCACGCCGCCCAGCGGGCCGAGCGACGTGACCGTGATCGTCGATCCCGACAACTCGGCGCTGGTCGCGCTGCCATCGCGGGCGGCTTGCGCCAGCCGGCTTATTTCGGCGGCCAATTGCCACACATTGCGATCTTGCGCATCGCGGATCACCGGCACCATCAGCCCGGCCGGGGTCTGGGTGGCCATCCCCAAATGCACCGCACCATGGCGCGTCACCACCCCCGCTTCATCATCATAGCGCGCGTTGAGCATCGGATAAGCGGGCAAGCACCGGCAAAACGCCGTGATCAGCAGCGGCAACATCGTCAGCCGCGGACGTTCGGGATAGCCCGCGTTCAACTGCGCGCGCAAATCTTCCAGCGCGGTCACATCGCATTCTTCGACGTACGAAAAGTGGGGGATGTGGCGCTTGGCCGCAGCCATGTTTTCCGCGATCCGGCGGCGCAGGCCGATCACTTTGACCTGCTCATCCGCCCGCTTGCCTCTGGGCGCGCGATAGGCTCCGTTATAGGCCAGAAACGCATCAAGATCGGCATGACGAACCCGGCCATCTTCCGCGGGGCGGATCTGCCCAAGGTCGATCCCCAGTTCATGCGCCCGCGCCCGCACCGCCGGACTGGCGAGGGCTTTAGTGGAAGGCGGCGCCACCGGCGCTGCGGCAGTTTCAGATTCAACCCGTGCCGGCACGGGAACTGGTGGCGGCACAGGCGTCGGTGCGGAAGCCACTACAGGTGCGGGAGCGGGAGCGGGAGCGGGAGCGGGAGCAGCGACAGGCTCCCCCTCCTCTGCCCCGTCGGTTTCGATCACCACCAGCGGCGATCCGATCGCCACCATATCGCCCTCCGCGCCCGCCACCGAAACGATCACGCCCGCCACCGGGCTTTCCATTTCCACCGTGGCCTTATCGGTCATCACATCGGCCAGCGGCGAATCCTCCTCGACCCGGTCCCCCACTTTGACGTGCCACGTCACGATTTCAGCTTCGGCGATCCCTTCGCCGATATCCGGAAGGTTGAAGGTGAACTGGCCCATGGTCATGATGCTTTCAAGAGCCGATCCAGCGCCTCGCCAAGGCGGACGGGACCGGGAAAATACGCCCATTCAAGGCTATGCGGATAAGGGGTGTCAAAGCCCGTCACGCGTTCGATCGGCGCTTCGAGATGGTAAAAGCACCGTTCCTGCACCAGCGCCGAAAGTTCCGCACCGAACCCGCCGGTGCGGGTGGCTTCGTGAACGATCAGGCATTTGCCGGTTTTCGCCACCGATGTCTCAATTGCTGCGATATCGAGCGGGACCAGCGTACGCAGATCGATGATTTCTGCATCGATCCCTTTTTCCCGGCACACCGCTTCGGCGACGTGGATCATCGTGCCATAAGCCAGCACGGTCAGCGCATCGCCTGCGCGCACGATGCGGGCCTTGCCCAGCGGGATCGCGTAATACCCTTCGGGCACCAGGCTGCCTTCATGCCTGGCCCACGGTTCCACCGGTTTATCGTAATAGCCATCGAACGGGCCGTTGTAGATCCGCTTGGGTTCGAAAAAGATCACCGGATCATTATCTTCAATCGCCGCGATCAGCAGCCCTTTGGCATCGTGCGGGGTAGCCGGGATCACGGTCTTCAGCCCGGCGACGTGGGTAAACAGCGCCTCGGGGCTTTGGCTGTGGGTCTGCCCGCCAAAAATTCCGCCCCCAAACGGCGAACGCACCGTAATCGGCGCAGTAAACTCGCCAGCCGAGCGATAGCGCAGCCGCGCCGCTTCAGACACCAGCTGATCCAGCCCCGGATAGATATAATCGGCAAACTGGATTTCCGGCACCGGGCGCAAACCATAGGCCCCCATCCCCACCGCCGCACCGATGATCCCGCATTCGTTGATCGGGGTATCGAATACCCGCTGCTTGCCGAATTGCGCCTGCAGGCCGGCAGTGGCGCGAAACACGCCGCCGAAATAGCCCACGTCCTCGCCGAACACGACCACGTTCGAATCGCGCGCCAGCATCACCGCCAGCGCATCGTTGATCGCCTCGATCATGTTGAGCCGGCGCGCGGGGGCATCGTTCAGGCTGACGGGCGCTTCCTCGACGATCATACTTCCTTCCACTCCGGCCATTTGATCCGCCGCTCGCGCATCGCCTGTTCGCTCTGTTCGGCCAGATGCCACGGCAGGTCTTCGAACACGTCCTCGAACATCGTGTGGAACGGATGGTGCAACCCGTGGCCCAGCACCCCGTTTTTTTCGGCTTCCTTGGTCGCGGCCTTGACCAGTTCGGCCAGCTCAGCATCCATCGCGTGGTGCTGCTCCACCGACCATTCGCCCAGCCCGATCAGGTGCCGTTTCAGCCGCATGATCGGATCGCCCAGCGGCCATTCGGCGCGTTCCTGCGCGCTACGATACTGGCTGGGATCATCAGACGTGGAATGCCCTTCGGCGCGATAGGTAAAGTGTTCGATCAGGGTTGGTCCGCCGCCCGCCCGCGCGCGGTTCGCGGCCCAGCGCACCGCCGCATAGACCGCCAGCGGATCGTTCCCATCCACCCGCAGCCCCGCCACGCCATAGCCCACCGCCCGCGCGGCAAAGGTGGCGCGTTCGGCCCCCGCAAAACCTGAAAAGCTGGAAATGGCCCACTGATTGTTGACCACGTTGAACACCACCGGGGCGTTGTACACCGCGGCAAAGGTCAGCGCGGCGTGGAAATCGCCTTCGCTCGACGAACCTTCGCCCACCCAGCTCGCGGCGATCCGGGTATCACCCTTGATTGCGCTCGCCATCGCCCAGCCGGCGGCTTGCGGATATTGGGTCGCCAGATTGCCGCTGATCGTGAAAAAGCTGTGGTCGCGGCTTGAATACATGATCGGCAACTGCCGGCCTTTCAGCTTATCCGCCCGGTTCGAATAGATCTGGTTGATCATCTCGACGATCGGATAACCCCGCGCGATCAGGATGCCCTGCTGGCGATAACTGGGGAACACCATGTCATCATCGGCCAGCGCAAAAGCCGCGGCCACGCTGGTCGCCTCTTCGCCAGTGCACTTCATGTAAAAGCTGGTCTTGCCCTGCCGCTGGCCGCGATACATCCGATCGTCGAACGCGCGGGTCAGCGCCATCACCCGCAGCATCCGGCGCAAGGTTTCGGGATCCAGCCCCGGATCCCATGCCCCCACCGCGCGGTGATCATCATCCAGCACCCGTACCAGCGCATCGCACAGCGGATAGGTTTCCGCCGCCGCACAGCACTCGTCCGGGCGCGGTAAGGTGCCGGCCGGGGGGATATTGAGCCAGGAATAGTCAACCGGATCGCCGGGCCGGGTATGGGGTTCGGGAACATGCAGTGACAGCGGCGGTAAATTGCCGCACACCGCGCCTGCACCGGGTGGCTGATCCGCCATAACGCGCTCTCCCGCTTCCACCGCGCCTCATGCGCGTTTGGAAGCAAATTTCAGATACGTGTTATTTTATTTCAAACCAACTTTAACGTCAACTAAACTGCTACCGGTGCCGCGAGGTGTGCTTGCGGTGCATATCCGGCCACTTCGAAGTCTTCGATCGCATAATCAAACATACTGGGTGGCCGCCGGGTGATCGCCAGCGTGGGCGCGCCTGCAGGGGTCCGGGCGATTTGTTCTTCAACCAGCGCGGCATGGTTCAGATAAAGGTGCGTATCGCCGCCCATCCATACCAGTTCGCCCGGTTCCAGATCGCACTGCTGCGCCAGCATCCGCGTGAACAGCGCCGCCCCCCACAAGTTGAACGGCAAGCCCAGCGCAACATCGCAGCTGCGCTGATACAGCAAGCATGACAGCCGCCCATCCGCGACAAGGAACTGATACGTCTTGTGGCACGGCGGCAGGGCCATCTGGTCCAGCTCGGCCACGTTCCAGCCTTCAACGATGTGGCGGCGGCTGCCGGGATTGTTGCGCAAGCTGGCAACCACATCCGCCACCTGATTCACGCCCTGCGCGCGCTGGCGGAACAGGCCATCCCCGGCCGGCTCGTACACCGGCCAGTTGACCCACTGCTTGCCATAGACCGGGCCGAGATCGCCCCACTCGGCCGCAAACGCCGCATCGGCCACGATCCGCGCGGAAAAATCCGCCCGGCTGATCGCTTCGCCCGTCGCCTTGCGATACCGGTCCAGCGGCCAGTCGGTCCAGATTTCGACGCCGGCCGCGCACAGTTTACGAATATTGGTATCGCCGGTTAGGAACCACAGAAATTCGCGCGTCGCGGTTTTCCAGTACACCCGCTTGGTGGTGATCAGCGGCATCGCCCCGCCCGCCAGATCAAACCGGATCTGCGCCCCGAACACCGATCGCGTGCCAATACCCGTGCGATCCACCCGTTCATCACCCGTTTCCCAGATGCGACGCATCAGGTGCAGGTACTGCCATTCCCAATGTTCAGGGGCGGGTTTGGTCGAGGGAATCACTGCGCTGGCCATCGCTGCACGATAAACATGCGATTGCCTGCTTGCCACCCTTCGAAACGCTCTCTATAGGCCCGCTCCTGCCTCGGGCACTGGTGAAGCAATTCAGCGGTGCCCTTGAACGGTCGGGGAATAGCTCAGCCTGGTAGAGCACTGTCTTCGGGAGGCAGGGGCCGGAGGTTCGAATCCTCTTTCCCCGACCAATTCACTTCTGCTGTACGGTATCTTTCACACCCCTTTCAGGGAAGCGCAGCGCGCACTGCCTGCACAGCAGCGGTAGCGCGTTCTAGCCGCGAAACACCCGCATGAATGGCGTGATTGCGCGGAATTTCGATTGAAAGCGGGCAATCTGGCGGCAGCGCCGCAACAAATCCCGGCAAGTCAAATCCACCATCGCCGGGCAGCATTCGCTCGGCCGACGCTTCGAATTCAGGGTCGTGTGGCGCCAGCAACGGGCCATCGCACAATTGACCATAAATGATGCGATCGGCCGGAGCCTTGGCCAATTCTGCCAACGTGCCGCCCGAACGCATCAGATGCAACAAATCGACATTCAATCCGATAGTTGATGCCGGTCCGGCCGCATCAACCAGCGCCAGAGCGTCATGCAGCGACCCCACTTGCGATGGGGGATAAAATTCCACCCCGGCACGCAGCCCATACGAACCCGCTAATTCACCAAACTGCGCCAAGATATCCACCCGGCGATCGGCATCGCGATCATATATCAGGACATTCAGCACCCCGGCCCCCAATTCCGCCGCGCATTCGATCGCGGGTGCGAATGCCGCCACATCGCTGCGCCCGGTGAGCGTGAACGGATACGCCACGTCGAATGCAATCGCACAATCCGCAAGGGCCGCCCGCACTTCACGGCGTGCGCTACGATCGGCGCACAAATCGAAGCGCGGCATCAACGGGAGAACGTCCATCCCGGCCAGAAACAAGCAGACCCCATCACAGTCGACGCTGCGTGCAGTCTGCACCAATTCAACCGGCGAGCAATCAACCGCCGTGATATGATCCAACGCCAAACGCACCGTGTCTTCGCACCTATTCCAGATAAAGCGAGCGCAGGCGCGCGATTTCCAGCGGCCCGATACCCAGTTGTGATGCGAGGTACTTTTCAACCCCGCCGTATTCGCGATCGATCCCGTCCAGAAACTGCGCCAGATGCGAAGCGCCACTGGGCGAATAGAGCGGCTCAGGCTTGGGCGGGGCATCGGCATTGCGCCGTGCGCCGTAGAACGCGACCAACGGATTGCCTGGAAAGGCCGCTGGATCGATCGGCGGCATTTCGAATGCCGGGCGGCGCAGCGCTGTGGACAGGTGATAATCGGCAAGGATCACCTGCCGATCAACCCCAAGCGCGCTCAGGATCAACGCCGCAGCCACCCCGGTGCGATCCTGCCCCGCTGAACAATGAAACAGCACCGCCCCATCATTGGCCAACAGGCGCTTAAAGATTGCCCGATACTGCGGCGCAAGCGACTGTTCGACGCCGTGGTACAAGTTTTCGCGGTGCGTTCCCCCTGTGCCCAGCAGCGCCTTGAAGGGGTAGTCGTTGGCGATGAACAGCGCACCGGTTCGATCATCTAGCAAGTCAGCAGCCAGTTGCCGCTCATCCAGCGACCGTAAATCAACAATGGTGCCGATATGCAGGCCCGCCAGCAAGGCATAGTCAGCCTCGCTAAGCATCGGCATGGCGCCCGAACGGTAGATCGCACCCCAGCGGACGTGTTTCCCACCAGCGCCAGCGTAGCCCCCCAGATCCCGGAAATTCGACCCACGCTCCAATTCAAGCGCACGCTCAGCGAACATCTGCCAATGCTGGTCAGAATGTTCGCGCAGCAAAACATAGACCCGCTGGTGGGCAGGAACGTCCAGTTCAACAGTCTCTCCGCCGGCAACCGTGCGGACCGGCTTGGGTACAGCGTGCTGATATGGATCGGTCGTGGTGGCAACATCGACCGGCCGGGCACTATGCCAGGTTACGCGCAGCGACGTTTCGCTGCGCCGCGAAACGTCCACGTTATCCAGTGCATGGCCCGGCGTTGCGAGCCAAACGGTTAGAGAAAATCCGATTGCTTTTAATAGCCCAAGGGAATTTTTCATTGCCTACACCCTTTGACCCTCTGCCCTGCACACCGCATCAATGCGGACCTGATACCGGCGCAGAATTCACACCTTGCAATTGCGCCCGCGCCCGCGCCGCATGGTTGAAATAGACCTGCGCTTCTTGCACCGGCATTGCGCCTTCGGCGATCCGGGCAAGGTAAACGTCGATCGTCAATTGCAGGGCCTTGGGATTGCCGGGGGTGCTATAATAAGCCCAGTCGGCCAAACGGGCGGCCAGTTTCGGATCGGTTGGCAACAGTTCACGAGCCCGGCGATCAAGCGCGTCTATGCCGCCGGCCAACCGCACCGCCTCTGCCGCTTCCGCATCAAACCGCAGCGCGGCGAAATGCGAAGGGATATCGTCCCACCAGCCGGTCCAGCGCAATGCGACCATCCGCGCGATATCTTCCGGACGGTTGTATTGCGGATCGAGTTCTGGCGCATTGGCAAACCGGTCCGGCCAATCGATCGAAGTGGCGATGACGTCCTTGCGCTCACCCGCATTCAGGCGAGTCACCACTTGCTGCGAAATATAGTCCAGCGCATCGGCATTCAATGTCAGCACTTTGTGAATGGCATCTGGATCGTCGATCGCCTGACTATGCATTGGCAGCAGGTGCGCGGGTTGCACCCCCGCCATATCCCGCAAGGCTTGCACCCATTCATCGATATGGCGCAGAATCCGCTTGCCGTTGC
>JBDKLL010000077.1:0-3789 GCA_039795595.1 Pseudomonadota bacterium | reverse complement strand
ATCGGGGAAAACCGAGCGCCTTTTGCCCAAACGGCGATGGAAATCCAAGCCGGAAAGCGTTAGGCGCGCATTCAATGGCCAACAATCCTCCCCCCAAGAGCTACAGCTACGAACAAGCTGGCGTGTCCATCGCGGCTGGCAATGCGCTGGTCAAAGCCATTGGCCCGCTGGCCCGCGCCACCGCGCGCCCCGGCGCCGATGCGGAGCTAGGCGGGTTTGGCGGGTTCTTCGATCTCAAGGCTGCGGGTTATAAAGATCCGTTGCTGGTGGCGGGGAACGATGGGGTTGGCACCAAGGTCAAACTGGCGATCGACCATGACCGCCACGATGCGATCGGGATCGATCTGGTGGCGATGTGCGTCAACGACCTGATCGTGCAAGGCGCCGAGCCGCTGTTCTTCCTGGATTACTTCGCCACCGGCAAGCTGGACAACGGTGTGGCCGAACGCGTGGTGGCCGGGATCGCCGATGGCTGCAAGCTGGCCGGCTGTGCGCTGATCGGCGGGGAAACCGCCGAAATGCCGGGGATGTATGCTGCCGGAGACTATGACTTGGCGGGCTTCTGCGTCGGCGCGGTTGAACGCGGCGAACAGTTGACCGGCGATAAGGTAGCGGAAGGCGACGTGCTGCTGGGTCTGGCCAGTTCAGGGGTTCATTCCAACGGCTATTCGCTGGTTCGCCGGCTGGCCGAAGATCTGGGCTGGAAACTGAACCGCCCGGCCCTGTTCGATGCCGACCGTTTGCTGATCGATTACCTGATCGAACCCACCCGGATTTATGTGAAAAGCCTGCTGCCGGTGGTCCGTTCGGGCCGGATTCATGCGCTGGCGCACATCACCGGCGGCGGTTTGCTGGAAAACGTGCCGCGCGTTTTGCCCGCTGGGCTCCACGCCCGCATCGATGCCGATGCATGGCAGCAAAGCCGGCTGATGGCGTTCCTGCAGGCGCAGGGCAACATCGAACCGGCCGAAATGGCCCGCACCTTCAACTGCGGGATCGGGATGGTGTTGGCCGTGGCCGCGGCTGACGTTGCCAGCGTCACCGCCGATCTGACCGCGGCGGGTGAAACCGTCCACGTCATCGGTGCAATCGAAGCCGGCGCGCGCGGCTGCACCGTGCAGGGCAGCGCCGAGGCGTGGAGCGCCCGCGCCGCGTGGGAAGCCGTCCACCTTGCCTGAGGCCGAGCGGCCCCAGCGCGCCAAAGTGGCCGTGCTCGTTTCGGGCAGCGGCACCAATATGGCTGCACTGCTGTACGCCAGCCGCGCCGCCGATTGCCCGTATGAGATCGTGCTGGTGGCCAGCAACAACCCGGCGGCGGGTGGACTGGCGCTGGCCGCGGCCGAAGGCGTTGCCACCTTCGCCCTGCCGCACAAGGGCATGGCCCGGCTGGATCATGACATGGCGATGGACGCGGCAATCCGTGCCAGCGGGGCGCAATACGTGGCGCTGGCGGGCTATATGCGGATTCTGACCCCTGAATTCGTCAGCAGTTGGCAGGGCCGGATGCTCAACATCCATCCATCACTGCTGCCCAAATACAAAGGGCTGCACACGCACGAGCGGGCGCTGGAAGCCGGCGATAGCCACGGCGGCTGCACCGTGCATCTGGTTACCGCCGAACTCGACGATGGCCCGGTCCTTGGCCAAACCTGCGTGGCGATCCTGCCCGGCGATGATGCCGATCGGCTGGGGGCCCGCGTGCTGATCGCCGAACACCAGCTCTATTCCCGTTGCCTTGCGGCACTGGTCACGGGTAATTCCGCGGCCAGCCCCACCCCAACTTTCGGCTGAACCATGTCCGCCACACCCCCGAACACCGCGATCCGCCGCATTTACGCCCATTCAGCATTGCAATCGATTGTAGAAGGCGCAGGCGGCCTATTCGTCGTCGGCTTTTTCGTGCGGCAGGGGCTGTCCTACCCGCTGGCGCTGGCCAGTTTCGCGGCAGTGCTGCTGTCACGCTATGCCATGCGCGGGGCGATCCTGCCGCTGGCCTTGCGGATCGGGCTGCGCAACGTGCTGTTGCTCGGCATCGCCGTGCGGGCGCTGAGCTTTGCGATGCTGCCGTGGGTTACGGGGCTGAATGCGATCCTGATCGGTTACATCCTGCTATCGGGCCTTGGCAGCGTGCTGTACTGGACCGGGTATCACGCCTTCATGTCGGCGATCGGCAGCGAGGGCGCGCTCGGCCGGCAGGTCAGCGTGCAGCAAGCGATTACCGCTGTCGTCGGAATTGTCGCCCCGGCGATTGGCGGGTTGCTGCTGGTCAGCGCCGGTCCGCTGCTGGCCTTCATGGTAGTGGCCGCATTGCAGGCTAGCGCGGCCCTGCCGCTACTGGGTGCGCCCAATCCGGCGGTTGCGCCAGAACACACCGCCGATGCCGCCTTGCTGGGCTTTGCTCGCAAGCTGTATCTGGCCGAAGGCGTGCAAGCCGGCAGTTCGGCCGTGATCTGGAACCTAGCGCTGTTTGCCGCGTTGGGGGAACACTATGACAGCTTTGGCGGGGCCCTGGCGCTGGCCGGAATTGGCGCGGCGGCGGGCAGCCTGTTGATCGGCCGATTGATCGATGGCGGGCGCGGCCACCATTCGTTGACGCTGGCCTATGGCCTGGCCGCGGCGACCATTGCGATCAAGGCGCTGGCCTATGCCGTGCCGTGGGCTGCAGTGGTCGCTACCGCGCTGGGCGCACTGGTCGCGCCGATGGCCGCAACCGCGATGCTATCGCCGCTCTATACCATGGCGCAGCGCTCAAACTGCGTGCTGCGCTTCAACATGAACACCGAAGGCGGCTGGGATCTTGGCTGCGCGAGCGTGTGCCTGACCACCGCGGCGCTGCTCGCGGGCGGGTTCACTTTTCGCTTGCCAATCCTGCTGGGATTGGCCGGAGTGGCCACGATCGCGATGATGCTGGCGCGCTGGTATGCGCGCGAACAGGCCGGAACCTAAATCTCGCTTTCGTCGACCACGGGCCGGCTTTCGCGGGTGCCGCGATACTGCACCGCCGGATCTTTCACATCCCCGGCGATGATCACGTGATCAGCGTGAACTTCGAGCAGCGTGCCAACGAACGGAAACCCTTCGAAATTGCCGGTCACCCGATAACTGACCGTATCGCCCACCTTGAACGTGGCGGGATCGAAGTTGAATTCGAACGGGCAATCTTCGCCGCCCGCGCCCATGCCTTGCATCATCGCTCTCCTTTGCAGGCACGATAGGCCGATCTGGCCGTAAAAGAAAAGGGCCGCCGGATCGCTCCGGCAGCCCTTCCTGCAAATTGCCTTGCGGTCAGCGCAATCAGCCGACGATTTCTTCCGGCTTGAAGAAATAGGCGATTTCGATCGCCGCGTTTTCATCCGAATCCGAACCGTGCACGGTGTTGGCTTCGATCGATTCGGCCAGCTCGGCGCGGATCGTGCCGGGGGCGGCATCCTTGGGGTTGGTTGCGCCCATGATGTCGCGGTTGCGCTGCATTGCGTTTTCGCCTTCGAGCACCTGCACCACGACCGGGCCGCTGATCATGAAGCTGACCAGTTCACCGAAGAAGGGGCGTTCCTTGTGGACCGCGTAAAAGCCTTCGGCCTGTTCCTTGGTCATATGGATGCGCTTGGAAGCAACAACGCGCAGGCCGGCTTCTTCCAGCATCTTGGTGACCGCACCGGTCAGGTTGCGGCGGGTCGCGTCGGGCTTGATGATCGAAAAGGTGCGGGTAACCGCCATGGGGTGTTCCTTGCGCTGATTGGGTTTTGGGAAGTTGGCGCGCCCCTAGCGAGGTTTGTGCGCCGCCGCAAG
>JBDKLL010000076.1:0-6859 GCA_039795595.1 Pseudomonadota bacterium | reverse complement strand
AAGAAGCAGACCTGCTGCGCGAAATTGCGCGCTACATTGTTGAGAGGGACCGTTGAATGGCGCAACGCATCGGCGTTTATCCGGGGACGTTTGATCCGATCACGCTGGGCCATGCCGATATCATCCGGCGCGGGGCCAAGCTGGTCGACAAGCTGATCATCGGCGTGACCACCAACCCTTCGAAGAACCCGCTGTTCACGCCTGAAGAGCGCATCGCCATGGTTGAACGCGAAGTCGCGGCGCTGGGGATCGCCAACGTGGCGGTGGTTGGGTTCAATGCCTTGTTGATGAAGTTCGCGGAAAAGCAGGGTGCAACCGTGATCGTGCGCGGCCTGCGCGCGGTGGCCGATTTCGAATACGAATATCAGATGGCCGGGATGAACCAGCAGTTGAACCCGAACATCGAAACGGTGTTTTTGATGGCCGATGTCAGCTTGCAGCCGATCGCTTCGAAACTGGTCAAGGAAATCGGCATGTTCGGCGGTGAAATCCACCGGTTCGTCAGCCCTGCGGTGCGCGATGACGTGCTGCAACGCATCGCCGAAACGGGAACCCTGGGCGATTACTAGCGATCGGGGGACTAATGGTTCCCGTTCATTGCCACGAAAGCGTCGGGCGGTTATCCCGCCTGTCAAACAGTCACAGCCTTTTCGAGATCGCCCCGCATGAAACGTTCGCTTGCCGCCTTTGCCATCGGTCTTACGCTGGTTGCCGCACCGGCCTTGGCCAAGGGCGCCAAAGCCCCGGTGGCAGCACCGGCCCCGGTGCTCAGCGCCGCGGTTGATCCTGATCCGGCGCATGATCCTGAAAATATTCTGGCGCTTGATTTGTCGAACGGCGGGCGGGTGCTGATCCGCCTGATGCCGGCATGGGCGCCGGCGCACGTTGAACGGATCAAGACGCTGGCGGCGCAAGGCTTTTACAACGGGGTGATCTTTCACCGCGTGATCGATGGGTTCATGGCGCAGACTGGCGATCCCACCGGGACCGGCAGTGGTGGCTCCCAGTTGCCTGACCTGAAAGCCGAATTCAATTACCTGCCGCACGTGCGCGGCACGGTGTCGATGGCGCGCACCGATGCCCCGGATACCGCGAACAGCCAGTTCTTCATCGTATTCTATCCGCGCTTTGCGCTGGATCACCGCTACACCAACTTCGGCCGGGTGATCGCCGGGATGGATGTGGTTGATACGATCGTGCGCGGCGAACCGCCCGCCAACCCGACCAAGATCGTGCAGGCGTCGCTGCTGTCCGAGAACAAGCCGCGTCCTGCCGCGGGCGCGGTGGCCCCGGCGGCAACGGCGATCACCGCCGATATGCTGAGCAATTCGAAGTCGAATTGATCGCGGCAAGCCGCTAGAGCGCGGCCATGCGTGTTGATCTGTTCGATTTTGAGCTTCCTCCCGAAAATATCGCCTTGCGCCCCGCGCGCCCGCGTGATTCTGCGCGGCTACTGGGGGTGCCTGCCACGGGCGGCTTCGCCGATCTGACCGTGCGCGACTTGCCCGGGCAATTGCGGCCGGGCGATGTGCTGGTGTTCAACGATACCCGCGTGATCCCGGCGCAGCTGGAAGGGCGGCGGGGCGAAGCCCGGATCGGCGCTACGCTGCACAAGCGGATCGATTTGCGTCGCTGGCAGGCCTTTGTCCGCAACGCCAAGCGGCTGCGGGCAGGGGACCGTATTGAGTTTCCAGCCGGCGTTATCGCCACCGCTGAAACACGTGGCGCTGACGGCAGTTGGACCTTGGCGTTTGCGGGGGATGAGCCGGTCGAAGTTTTGCTGGAACGCGCGGGGCAAATGCCGCTGCCGCCCTATATCGCAGCGAAGCGGCCAACCGACGCGGACGACAAAGCCGATTATCAAACCATGTTCGCGGCCAAGGATGGGGCGGTGGCCGCACCCACTGCGGCCCTGCATTTTACCCCGGCGCTGTTGGCGGCACTGGCGCAAGCCGGGATCAAGTCTGAAACCTTGACCCTGCACGTTGGCGCGGGGACGTTCCTGCCGGTCAAGGTGGACGATACCGCGGATCATCAGATGCATGCCGAATGGGGCAGCATCGATGCCGCAACGGCCGCTCGATTGAACGCAGCGCGCGCCGCGGGCGGGCGGGTGATTGCCGTGGGCACCACCAGCCTGCGCCTGCTGGAAAGCGCCACTGGCGATGACGGCGTGATCCGCCCATTCGCTGGCGATACCGCGATCTTCATCACCCCGGGCTATCGCTTCCGCGCGGTCGACGGGCTGGTGACCAATTTCCACCTGCCAAAATCCACGCTGTTCATGCTGGTCAGCGCGCTGATGGGGCTTGAGCGGATGCAAGCCGCTTACGCCCACGCGATTGCGCAGGGGTATCGGTTTTACAGTTACGGCGATTCCAGTCTGCTATTGCCCTAACCGCCGAACAGCGTGCGGCTGTTGATCGCGGTGTCGATCAAGGCATCGTCAGCCGGCAGTTGCCCATCCAGCATCAACATGGCCAGCCCGTGGACCACGGCCCAGGCTTGCACGATCAGGCGCCGGGTATCGTCCGGGCTTTGGCCGCGCTCTGCGGCATGGCCCTGCAGCATCCGTGCCGCCAGCGAGTTGCCGAACACGGTTTCTCCAGACGCGCAGGTATAGGCAAAAATCAACCGGAACAGCGCCGGATTGGCCAGCGCAAAGCGCACATAGGCGCGCCCGGTGGCGGCAAATCGGTCTTCAGGCGGTGCGGCCTGTGCCGCGGCTTGCTGGGCCTGGGCGAGCAGTTCGACCCCATGATCCGCTAACGCGGACAGCAAGGCGCGTTTGTCGGGGAAGTGGCGGTAAACGGCGGTGGCCGAAACCCCCACTTCGCGCGCCAGTTGCCGCAACGACAGATCTTCGATCGCGGCATCCTGCAACGCGGCAAGGCCGGCATCCACCAAGGCGGCGCGCAAATCTCCGTGGTGATAGGCGCGGGCCGGTTCGTTCAATGTTGACACTGTTACCATCGAGACTATGTTTACGCCATAAACATTACTGGGAGAGTCGGACCATGGCAAGCCGCGTTGAAACTGCTATCCGCACGGTCGTCACCAAAGGGGTGACAGCCTTGGCTGGCTTTAACCGCGCCCGTCAGGACGCGGCGCGCAGCCACCCGTTCCTTAGCGGCATCCACCAGCCGATGACGGAGGAGCGCACGCTGACCGACCTTAAGGTGACTGGCACGATCCCGCCCGAACTCTCGGGGCGCTATGTCCGGATCGGGCCGAACCCGTTCCGTCCCGATCCGCGCGGCCACCACTGGTTCATCGGCGATGGGATGGTGCACGGGGTGCGGCTGCAGGATGGGAAGGCGCTGTGGTATCGCAACCGCTATATCCGTTCGCAGGATCTTGAAGGAAAGGGCGGCCCGGCCGCCGCGCCCGGTCCGCGCCGCGGGCGGCGCGACATGATCAATACCAACGTGATCCAGCACGCCGGGAAAACGCTGGCGATCGTCGAGGCGGGATCGTTCCCGGCCGAATTGACGGATGAGCTGGAAACGCGCGCCTATACCGATTTTGGCGGGACGCTGAGCGTGGCGTTTTCGGCGCACCCGCACCGCGATCCGCTGACGGGGGAATTGCACGCGATCACGTATGACGGGATGACGCAGGATACCGTGTGGCACGTGGTGGTATCGCCCGAAGGCAAGGTGGTGCGGCAAGAACCGATCCCGGTGCAGCATGGCCCATCGATCCACGAATGTACCATCACCACCAATTATGTGCTGGTGTTCGATCTGCCGGTAACCTTTTCGATGAAGGCGCTGATCGGCGGGGCGCAGTTCCCTTATGCATGGAACCCGGATCATCAGGCCCGGGTTGGCCTGTTGCCGCGCGGCGGACGGGCCGACGAGATCATCTGGTGCGCGGTCGATCCGTGTTATGTGTTCCACGTTTCGAACAGTTTCGAAGCAGCGGATGGCACCGTGATCGTCGATGCATCGGTGCATGAAACGATGTTTGCGGGCGGGGCCGATGGCCCCAATGGCCAGCCGCTGGGGATGGAGCGTTGGACCATCGATCCGCGGACGCGCACGGTTACCCGCACCACGATCGATGCCGCACCGCAGGAATTCCATCGCCCGGATGAGCGGTATTTCGGGCAACCCTATCGCTATGCCTGGTCGCTGGGGTTGCCAACCAGCGATGATCCCGGCTTTGTGGGGGCATCGCCGATCTATCGTTATGATCTGGATACCGGCGTGCGCAGCCAGCATGATTTTGGTCCCGGCCGGGTGCCGGGGGAATTTGTGTTCGTGCCGCGCAGCGCCGATGCGGCAGAAGGCGATGGCTGGGTGATGGGCTATGTCATCGATAGCGCGGCCGATACCACCGATCTGGTGATCCTTGATGCCGCCAATGTCGCCGCGCCGCCAGTGGCCAGCGTGCATATCCCGCACCGTATCCCGCCGGGCTTTCACGGCAATTGGCTGGCCGATCCGGCTTGATATCGGTCAAGGCGCAGGCAGGCTGTTGCTGTCAGCGTGCAGCCGGGTGATGGAGCGAAAGCGCGATGCACAATCAGCGGCAGGCCGATGTTGATGCTGCTTTGGCCCATGCGGCTGAAGTGCTCGGCGATGTCACCCCGCTGGTCATGGCCGAGTTCTACCGCCAGTTCCCTGATGCCCGGGCAAGTTTCGTGCACCACGCGCTGGGCGATCCCGGGCGGCTTGAAGCCGAAATGGTCGACAATGCGCTCTACTTCGTGATGACGTGGCGCGAACGGCGGATGGAAGTGGAAATCATTATCCAGACGTCCACCCCGCACCACGCTGAAACTTTGGGGGTGCCAGCCGCGTGGTACGGTGGGCTGCTGGCTGCGACGATCGATGTGCTGGCCAGCGCCGCTCGCGGGCCAGGCGATGCGGCACTGTGGGCGGGCTTGCGTGCCGAGTTGCTCGCCACGATCGATTCCGCGATGGATTAGGCGGTTTGCTGGCTCGGCCACGATCGGCTAGGGCGCGGCGATGACCCGTTTTTCCTTTTCGATCCACGCCACCGACGGCAAGGCGCGCACTGGCGCGATCACGATGCAGCGCGGCGAAATCCGCACTCCGGCGTTCATGCCGGTGGGTACGGCCGCCACGGTGAAAGCGATGAAGCCGGAAACCGTGCGGGCAACGGGCGCGGACATCATTCTGGGCAATACCTATCACCTGATGCTGCGCCCGGGCGCAGAACGCGTCGCGCGGTTGGGAGGCTTGCACCGCTTCATGAATTGGGATCGCCCGATTTTGACGGACAGTGGCGGGTATCAGGTGATGAGCCTGTCCGAACTGCGCAAGATTACCGAAGAGGGCGTGACCTTCAAAAGCCACCTTGATGGTTCGCGCCACGTGATCACGCCCGAACGCTCGATGGAAATCCAGCGGTTGCTGGGCAGCGATATCGTGATGGCATTCGATGAATGTCCGCGGGCCGATGCGCCGATCGACGTGCTGGCTGAATCGATGCGAATGTCGATGCGCTGGGCCAAGCGCAGCCGCGCCGGGTTTGACAGCGGGGAAGAACACGCGGCGCGATCGGCCTTGTTTGGGATTCAGCAGGGCGCGCTGCACGAACACTTGCGCCGGGAAAGTGCCGAAGCGCTGCAGGACATCGGGTTCGATGGCTATGCGATCGGCGGTTTGGCGGTGGGCGAGGGGCAAGAGGCGATGTTCGCCACGCTGGATTTCGCGCCGGATATGTTGCCGCAAGACAAGCCGCGTTATCTGATGGGGGTGGGCAAGCCCGATGATCTGGTGGGCGCGGTGGAACGCGGGGTCGATATGTTCGATTGCGTGCTGCCCAGCCGTTCAGGCCGCAACGGGCAGGGGTTTACGTGGCACGGTCCGGTAAACCTGCGCAATGCGCGCCACGCGGAGGATACTGCCCCGCTGGACGAACGCTGCCCCTGCGATGCCTGCACCAAGTATAGCCGCGCCTATCTGCATCACTTGCACAAGGCTGGCGAAATTCTGGGCGCGATGCTGCTGACCGAACACAACCTGACGTTCTATCAGCAGTTGATGCAGGCGATGCGCAGCGCGATTGCCGGCGGCACTTTCGCCGCGTTTGCCGCGCAGTTCCGCGCCGATTACCTGAAAGCCTAGCGCCGCCGCGTCAGCGGATCAGTCAAACCCCACGAACCGCGCGGCTTCGGCCACGCTCTTGCGTTCGGATACCACGGCGTTGGCGGGGAAGCTCTCATCCGGCCAGCCCAGCGCCACGGCCTTCATGATCACCTGATCGTCCGGGATCCCGGCGTGTTCGCGCACCACCGGGCTTTGCATGATGCCCTGGCTGTTGATCACGCAGCCCAATCCGCGCGCCCATGCGGCGTTGACCAGTGCGGTGGTAACCGCGCCGCAATCGAACGCGGTATCATCGCTATCGGCCAGTTCCTTGTCATAGGTGATGATCACGCAAACCGGGGCATCGAACTGGCGAAAGCCGCGCAGTACCCAGTCAAGCCGGGCATCCTTGTCATCACGGGCGATGCCCATGGCGGAAAACAGCTGCTTGGCCACTCCGATCTGGCGTTCGCGGTGCACCCCTTCAAAGGCCTGCCCGGTGCGAAATTCGCGGCTGTGCGGCACGCCGGCCAGATTGCGTTCGGTGTTGCCGGCGCGGATCCGATTAAGCGGTTCGCCAGTGATAACGTGGAAGTGCCACGGCTGGGTGTTCATCGATGAAGGCGCGCGCATTGCCACGGTCAGTACTTGCTCGATCAGATCGCGCGGGACCGGTTTGTTCAGGTATCCGCGGATCGAACGGCGGCCAAGGACGACTTCATCGTAGGTCATGCAAGGTTCTCCCAAGGGCTATCGCTGCCTTTGGGCCTGTTTAACTGATCGCTTAAAGGGCGCAA
>JBDKLL010000075.1:0-6253 GCA_039795595.1 Pseudomonadota bacterium | reverse complement strand
TGATCTTCGCGGCCAGCTTGTGCATCGTCGCAACGTCCTTGGTCCACACCCCGGCGCCAAGGCCGTAGCAGGTGTTGTTCGCTTCACGCGCCACTTCGTCGATATCGTCGAACCGCTGGGCAACCACCACCGGGCCGAAGATTTCTTCGCGCACGACGCTCATCTGCGGGTTCACGTCGACCAGCACGGTCGGGTTCACGTAATAGCCGCCATCGGCCGCAGCGGCATCGCCGCCCATCGCCACGCTGGCACCATCGCGTTTACCGGCTTCGATATAGCCCATCACGCGCTCGAACTGTTCCTTCGACACCAGCGGACCCATGTGGGCTTCGGGATCAAGCGAGGCACGCGGCGCCCAGAACGGCGCAGTCGCGGCCACGCCTTCGATCACCTGATCGAACACCGAACGGTGCGCATAAAGGCGCGAACCGGCCACGCAGACCTGCCCAGAGTTGAAGAAGATCGCGCCGGCCGCACCAGCGGCGGTGGCGGCCACGTCAACATCGGGCATGACCACGACCGGGCTTTTGCCGCCCAGTTCCAGCGTCACGCGCTTCAGGCTGTCGGTGGCGTTCTTGTTGATCAGCTTGCCGATTTCGGTCGAACCAGTGAAGGCCACCTTGTCGACATCGGGATGCTTCACCATCCGGTCACCAGCGGTGTGGCCGTTGCCGGTGATGATGTTGACCACGCCCGCCGGGAAGCCGGCTTCGGCGATCAGATCGGCCAAACGCAGCGCAGTCAGGCTGGTCTGTTCGGCCGGCTTGAGCACGGTGGTGCAGCCCGCGGCCAGCGCCGGAGCGATCTTGAGGCAGGCCATCAGCAGCGGGAAGTTCCACGGCACGATCTGGGCGCAAACCCCCACCGGTTCCTTCTTGGTATATCCGAACACCGCGCCGTTGGGCATGGTATAGGGCTGCACCACTTCGCCGTTCACCTTGCTGGCCCAGCCGGCCATGAAGCGGATGTGGCTGGCGGCACCCGGCACGTCGACCGCGCCGGCCATGCCCTTGGGCTTGCCGTTGTCGATCGCTTCCAGTTCGGCCAGTTCATCGGCGTTGGCTTCGATCAGATCGGCCAGCCGGATCATCGTGCGTTCGCGCACGATCGGCGGCAGGTTGGTCCAGCGGCCATCGTCGAACGCGGTGCGGGCCGCGGCAACGGCGCGATCAACGTCCTTGTCCGATGCATCGACGACATGGCCAACGATCTTGCCCGACGAAGGATCTTCGACGTCGATCACCTTGTCGTGGCTTGATGCCACCCATTCGTTGTTGATGAACAGCGCCGGCTTGCGCGCGAGGAAAGCCTGAGCGGCGGCGGAATAAGCGCGCTGCGTGCGATCGATCTTCGTCATGTCGTTCATGGGTGATACCTCTCCAAAGGCGATTCTTGTGGTCGACACTATAGTTAAATTAGTAGGTAAGGCATACAAAATTTCTGGCAAATTATCCCGCCGGATGCAACCACCGGCGCGAGTTTGTCAAAGCCGTGTGGCTGCTGGGTCAAAGACTAGGCTCGCGCTGTCCGGATGGCGAGTCAGATTGTTATTGACCATAGCATTATTGTGATTATTTCACCCGGCTGACGATCCGCGTTCTGCTGCGGATTGGCGAAGTTTTGCAGAGAGAGGTCTGGCCCGATGTCGTCGATCATTATTGATCCCGTTCGCACCCACGCAGCCGCGATGCCGCAGCGCGTCGCCGTTGGCTGCGCGGAAACCGGGCGGACGTGGACTTGGGCCGAACTGGACGGCGCGATTGATCGCGTGGCAGCGTGGTTGGTGGGCAAGCTTGGCCCGGCCAGCGGCGCGCGCGTGGCGACGCTGGCGCGCAACCATCCGGCAATGCTGATCCTGCAATTTGCCTGCGAACGTGCCGGGGCGATCTTCGTGCCGTATAACTGGCGGCTGGCGCAGGCCGAAATCGCCGCACTGATGGTCGATGCCCAGCCTGCGCTGGTGTTCCACGATGCCGATTTTGCAGTGCCCGATGCTGGCGCGGAAAACGTGCTGCTGGCGGATCTGGAAACGCTTGGCACGTCCGGCACGAAGCCACCTGCCGATGCTCGGCGCGGTTGGGACGAAGCGATGACGCTGCTCTATACGTCTGGCACCAGCGGCCGGCCGAAGGGTGTGATCGTAACGTGCGCCAATGCGTTCTGGGGTCCGATCAACTTCGCGCTGGGCAGCCTGGTCAGCTATGACAGCGTGTTCTTGTGCGATATGCCGATGTTCCACACCGCGGGCCTGTTCGCCGCCGCGCGCGTGCCGATCGTGGCCGGCGGCACGGTCTGGATCAGTTCAGGCTTCGTGCCCGACAAGACGATCGCCCGGATCGGTGATCCGGCGCTGGGCATCACGCACTATTTCTCCGTCCCGCAGATGGCGACCGTGCTGTGGCAGCACGGCGATTTCGCCGCGGAAAAATTCCACGGGCTGAAAATGTACGTCACTGGCGGCGCACCCAATCCCAAGGCGCAAGTCGAACGCTTTGCCCATGCCGGGATCCGGTTTTCGGATGGCTTTGGGATGAGCGAAACCGGATCGAACTTTGCCATGCCGGTTCATGATGTCGACCGGCTGATCGCCAAGGCCGGCAGCTGCGGCCTGCCGCTGATCGCGGTGCAGACCCGCATCGTCGATGAAGACGGCACCGATGTGGCACAGGGCGAAACCGGCGAACTGTGGCTCAAAGGCCCGTCGATCACCCCGGGATACTGGAACCAGCCCGAACTGACTGCGAAGGCGTTCCACGATGGCTGGTTCAAGACCGGCGATGCCGCGCTGCAGGATGCCGACGGGTTCTTCTACCTCGTTGATCGCAAGAAGGACATGTACATCTCGGGCGGTGAAAACGTCTATCCGGCGGAAGTCGAAGCCGCGATTGCCGAACTGCCCGATATTGCCGAAGCCGCGGTGATTGGCGTGCCTTCGGAGCGCTGGGGCGAAGTGGGCCGGGCGTTCATTATCCTGAAGCCCGGCGCCAGCCTGACGGCGGAGACCATCACTGCGCACTGCACCGCGCGGTTGGCCAAGTTCAAGGTTCCGGCCAGCGTGATCATCACCGATACGATCCCGCGCACCGCATCGGGCAAAGTGCAAAAGCACCTGCTGCCCCGCGACTGATCCGGGGGCAGCAGCGGCGGTGGGAGCGATAGCTCAGACGCTGCGGGGTTGGGCTGCGGCCCAGCGCCCGAACAGCGCGATGATCGCATAGCACACCGCGGGTACGATCAGCGCGGTGCGCACGTCGGCAATGTCGGCCGTCAACCCGAAGGCATAGGGCACCAGCGCGCCGCCCACGATGGCGGTGCACAGGATGCCCGAGCCTTGCGGGGTCTGTTCACCTAGCCCTTCGGTGCCAAGGCTGAAGATCGTCGGGAACATCAGCGAATTGCACAGGCCGATCAGGATCAGCGCCCAACCCGCAATCGCCCCGGTGCTGACGGCCGAAAGCGCGATCAGGCCGATCGCCGCCGCGGCATACGCGCTCAGCACCCGGCCGGGCTGGAATACGCGCAGCACAAAGCCGCCCAGCAGGCGCCCGATCATCGCGCCGCCCCAGTAGAACGCCACCAGTTTGCCCGCGGCTTCGAGATCGAGGCCCATCACGCTGGGTTCGCCCAGATAGGCGATCAGGTTCGATCCGATCGCCACTTCTGCCCCAACGTACGTGAAGATGCACAGCGCGCCCAGCTGGACCCGGCGGTTGCCCAGAAATAGCGCCAGTGTGCCGTCAACTTTGGCGGCTTCGGCGCGGGCATGGTCCAGCGCCCCGCGGAACAGCCAGAACAGCGCGGCAATACCCAGCATCGCCAACGCCAGCCACAGATAGGCCTGCCCGATCACCGCTCCTTCGGCCACGCGATAGGCCTGCAATTGTTCGGCGCTGGCAGTTGCCGCATCGATTGTCTGCGATTTGCCGAGCAGCAGTTGCGCCCCGCCATAGACCATCAGCGTGACGCCGATCGAATTGAACGCCTGGGCAAAGGTCAGCCGGCTGTGCGATGTTTCGACCGGACCGAGCGTGGTGACCACCGGGTTCATCGCCACTTGCAGCACGGTGATGCCTGCACCGATCAGGAACAGGCAGGCCAGAAACGCCGGGTAGGACGCCGCGGCTGATGCCGGTACGAACAGCGCCGCGGCCGCCGCCACCATCACGAAGCCCAGCACGAAAGTGCGGATATAACCCAGCCGTGCCATCACCACCCCGGCCGGGATCGAACACGCGGCATAGGCAATGAAGAACGCCATCTGCACCAGATTGGCCTGCGCATGGGTCAACTGGAACATCGGCTTGAATTTGCCAACCAACAGGTCGTTGATGTTGGTCACCCCGCCCAGCAGGAAGAACACCGCAAAGACCAGCAACAGGACCGTGCGGGTGTTGCCATTGCTTTGCCCGCTGCCGCTGGGCGTCGAAGATGCCGTGATGGGTGCTGCCATGATCCTGTATCCCCCTGCGCTGCGATTGATCGCACCGCCCGTTATCTGCGGCGCAGTTCATGGCGTGTGGCGCACACTTGTCCAGCGGCATACGTATGTTTATCCCACGCGCTTTAGGCAGAAGGACGCGGACATGGCCGGGGTGTGGTTCGATGAACTGGAAGTGGGGCAGCGGTTTGACCACGCGATCCGCCGCACCGTGACCGAAACCGACAACGTGCTGATCACCACGCTGACGCATAACCCGGCACAGTTGCACCTTGATGCCGAATATATGAAGGACAGCGAATATGGCCGGGTGTTGGTCAATTCGTGCTTCACACTGGGGTTGATGGTGGGGGTCAGCGTGGGCGACACCACGCTCGGCACCGCCGTGGCCAATCTGGGCTGGGATGAAGTGCGCTTTCCAAAGCCGGTGTTCATTGGCGATACCCTGAACATCGTCACCGAAGTGCTGGAACTGCGGGCATCCAAATCGCGGCCCGATGCCGGGATCGTGACGTTTCTGCACCAGGCCTTCAACCAGCACGGCGAACTGGTCGCCAGTTGCAAGCGCTCCGGGCTGCAACGCAAGAAGCCTGCGGGGTGATGCGCAAAGGACGATTGCCAATCTTAATCGATCGGTTAAACCGGGTGCGATTAAGGGAGAGAATCGTCACATGTCGATCCTGTATGACGAAGGCCAACAGGCCATTGCCACTGAATCGCGCCGCGTTCTGGACGCGCGCACCTCGAAAGACCGCTTGCTCAAATTGCTTGAGCAAGTGGGCGAATGCGATCAGCCGTTTTGGGATACAGCGGTTGAACAAGGCTGGACCGCGCTGGCCATTCCCGAAGAGCATGGTGGGCTGGGCCTTGGCCTGACCGAACTGGGGCTGGTGGCGCAGGCCACTGGCGCGGCCACGGCGGGCGCCCCGTTCCTGTCGTTCGGATATGGCGCGGCGCGCGCATTGATCGATGGCGGCGATGCTGCTGCGGCAGGCGCATGGTTGCCCAAGCTGGCCAGCGGCGAAGCGCTGGGCACGGTGGCCTTTGCCGAGGGTAATGCGGCGCTGCCGCCGGCTGCCGGTGTGACGTTCGCCGATGGCAAGCTCAATGGCACGAAGCCCGCTGTGGTCGGCGCGATCAAGGCTGATATTGCGGTGGTCTGGGCCAATGCCGGGGGCAAGCCGGTGCTGGCGCTGGCCGAACTGGCGAAGGCAGAGCGCAAGCCGGTATCCAGCTATGACAACAGCCGGCTCTATGCCGATGTCACGTTTGCTGGCACCCCGGCCACGGTGCTGGCCGAAGGCGCGGCGGCCCATGCGCTCGCGCTTGACGTGCTGGCCCGCATGGCGGTGGTGACGGCGCACGAACAAGTCGGCGGGGCCGAAGCCTTGCTGCACACCGCGCGTGATTACGCTGTTACCCGCAAGGCGTTCGGTCAGCTGATCGGGGCGTTCCAGTCGATCAAGCACCGCATCGCGGAAATGTATGGCCTGGTGGAAATCGCCCGGGCCAACTGCATCCATGCAGCGGCCAGCGAAGGGCAGCCGGGCTTCCTGCTCGCCGCGGCCGATGCGCGCATCGCCGCGACCGAGGCCTATGATACCAATTCGCGCGATTGCGTGCAGATCCATGGCGGCATCGGCGTGACGTGGGAACTGGGCCTGCACCTTCACATGCGCCGCGCGCGCAGCCTCGCCGTGGAAACCGGCAACCTCTATTTCTGGGAAGACCTGCTGGTCGCCCAGCTGGCGGGAGAAGCAGCATGAGCGATCTTGAAACCTATCGCCTGAACGCCCGCGCCTTCCTGGAAAAGAT
>JBDKLL010000074.1:0-14019 GCA_039795595.1 Pseudomonadota bacterium | reverse complement strand
GACGCGCTCTCCCATCTGAGCTACGGCCCCGTTCCAGTGCGAGCGCGGACGAACACACGCCCGCGAGAGCCGCCCCCTTAGCGAAGAGCCGCCGCCCATGAAAGCGCTAAATTGCGAATCTGCATTCAGCGCGTTGCCGGTGCGGCCAGCGCACCCGAGGCCGGCTTGGCTTGCGGCTGGGCATATTTCGCATCCCATTCTGCCGCGGCGGTCTGATAGCGCTCGTAACTGCGGAAGAACGTTTCAAACACGCTGTCCAGCAGCGTCAGATTGCGCCCGGCAAAGGCAGCCAGTTCAGCCGGCTTCACCGCCGCGGATTGGCGCGCCATCACCAGTGCGGCATCGCAGAAGTTCTTCAGCGTGGGCGGAAAGGCGTAATAGTTATAGACTTGGGTCATGTAGGCTTCGCGCGGGCGGACAAATGCCGCGCCGTATTTCTGGCGGAATTCGGCATCGACCACCTTGTTCGCCGCAGCCAGGCTCTTTTTCTGGGCTTTCAGAAAACCCTTGTAGCCACCCAGAATTTCGACGTGTTCCGATGCCAGGCAGTTCAGCGCCGCAACGTTATAGGCCGAACGCAAATTCCACAGGGTCTGGGCGCTGGAAATCCGGGCATTGACCGTCTGGCGCACCCCATCTGCGCCGATCACCGGCACAAAGAACCCGGCCGCTGCACCCGGCGGCGGTAACGGCCGCGGCGGGATCACAACCACCACCGGCGGGGGTGGCGGTGGGGGCGGTGGCGGGGCTTTGGGCGCACAGGCTGCAAGGATCGAAAGAGCAGCGGCAACCGTGCCAACCACAAGCATCCGGCGAAGCTGCACACGCATCAACCTGTAATCCTCTTATAGGCCGTAGCGCCACGGCCGCATCCCCGCGTGTACCGCCAATGCCCGGCAAAGCAAATGCCCGGAGCGCCGTGAAGCGCCCCGGGCACGGTGATGCGTTGCTGTGCCGCGATCAGCGGCGATCGCCGAGGAAGCGCAGCAGGTAGAGGAACATGTTGATGAAATCGAGATAGAGGTTCAGCGCCCCCATCACCACCGCCTTGCCGGCAAACTGGGTGCCCGCAACGTAGTGGTACTGATCCTTCAGCTTTTGGGTGTCATACGCGGTCAGGCCGGCAAAAATCAGCACGCCGATCACGCTGGTCGCCCAATAGAGCCCCGGCGATTGCAGCCAGAGGTTCAGCAGCGATGCCACCAGCAGACCGATCAGGCCCATCAGCAGAAACGTGCCCATCCCGCTCAGATCGCGGCCGGTGGTGTATCCATAAAGGCTCAGCCCCGCAAACGCCGCCGCGGTCGAGAAGAACGCCACCGCGATCGATCCGCCGGTATAGATCAGGAAGATCGCCGACAGCGACAACCCCATCGTGGCGGCAAAAGCCCAGAACAGGATCTGCAACGTCGCCGTCTGCATCCGGTTCAGACCAATGCTCATCGCCAGCACGAAGCCAATCGGGGCGAGTTGGATCAACCAACCAAGCGGTGAACCAAGCATTTGCGCAGCCGCCCCGGATTGCGCGAACAGCATCGCGATAATCCCCGAAAGCAGCACGCCCGAAGCCATGTAGTTGTAGATCGCCAGCATGTGGCGGCGCAGCCCTTCATCGCGCGTCGCGGCGTTGATCCCAGCGCCGTTGAACGAAGGCGCGGCACCAAAACCCGTGCCGGTGGGCTGCCGATCATTCCAGTCAGCCATCAGTCCTAACTCCTTGTTCGCCCCGCAATTGGGGCGATACCGGGAATATCGGGCCGAACCGATCCACTTTCAAGCGAAACCGGTTGGCGGCTCGTCGCAAATTGTAACGGAGCGTCAGCGCCGCCGCTCAATTCCGGGCCGCAGCCGCCATTTCGGCATTGCGATCGCGCGATGCCACCAAAGTTGCCTGCATCAGCCGCAGCAGCGCTTGATCGGCATCCAGCACGTCCAGACCCTTTTGCGTGCTGCCCCCGGGGCTGGCAACGCGGCGGGCCAATTCGGCGGGCGAATGCGGCGAAGCGGCGGCCAGTTGCGCCGCACCTTCCACCGTTGCCACCGCCAACCGCTGCGCCTGCGCGGGATCCAGCCCCAGTGCGGCCGCCCCGCTCGCCAGTGCATCGATGAACCGATAGACGAACCCCGGCCCGCACCCGGCCAGCGCCGTCACCAGATCGAATTCGCTTTCCGCCGCCAGCCATTCGGGCGTGCCAAGCGGCTGCATCAGCGCCGTCACCGCCGCGCGGCTGGCATCATCCAGACCGGTGTCATAAAGCGCGATCGGCGATTTACCGATGGCCGCGGCCAGATTGGGCATAATCCGAACCACGGCCCCGGCCTTGGGGAAACGGGCGGCAAGGCTGGCCAATTCAACCCCGGCAAGGATCGAGAACAGCACCGTATCGCCGCCCAGCACCGGTTCAAGCATGGGGGCAACATCATCCAGCACTTGCGGCTTAACCCCCAGCAGCACCGCATCGAACCGCCGCCCGGCCGGCACCATGCGGAGCAGTTCCACCCCGGCAGGGGCCTGTTCCAGATATGGGTCAACCACGGTGAAGGTTTGGGGCGTGGCACCATCGGCCAACCATCCGGCCAGCATTGCGCCGCCCATGTTGCCGCAACCGAAAATAAGGATCGAATGGAAGATCATGGGCAGGCTCCTGTTCCCCCTCCCCTAATGCGACAAAGCATTGGTGACTAGGCCTGAGCTTGGGTCCACTCAGGTCCAAGACCAGTCAGGATCAGGCTTCGCCGGCAGCGTCCACCAGTGCGCTGGCCAGCGCATCGGCCGGGGCCTTATCGCCCCACAGCACGAACTGGAACGCAGGGTAAAACCGATCGCATTCCTCAACCGCAGCTTCTACCGCAACTTGCGCCTGCGCCAGGCTGAGCAGGCCATCATCGCCCAGCAGCAAGCCGTGGCGATAAAGCAGCACACTGCCGTTGGACCACATATCGAAGTGGCCAACCCACAACTGCTCGTTCACCATTGCCAGCAATTCATGCACCGCGGCGCGTTTGTCTTCGGGCACACGAATATCGGGCAGGCACAGCAATTGCAGCACGTGATCTTCAGACCGCCAGATCCCGCGAATGGTATAAGTGGCCCAACTGCCTTTGATTTCGCCGGAAATTTCATCTTCGCCGACAAATTCGCACGGCCAGCCGCGCGCCTCGAACAGCGAGGCGATCATATCGACCGGTGCGGCGTCGTCGTCCCGTTCGAAATCCCGACTGCCTTGCATGATGCGGTCCACGGCGTGTCCTGTTCGGTGCGAAGCACCCTGTTGCGCTTCGTCCAGCGTGGATGCGTCGGCACGGCACCGGGGACAATGACCCGCCGGCCCGCGCCTGCGCAAAACTCGACAAGTCTGTTTACAAGGTGTGGAAAAGGGGTGGATCGTGAGATTACCTAGGCATCCACCCGGACCCCACCGGTTCAAGGCAGCGTATCAACCACCTGCCCGGCCGGGCTGATCCAGACGAACGGGGCATCAACCCCGGCCTTCTTGAGCTTGGCAAGATAGGCATTAGCCGCGGCCTCGCTTTCGAACGGGCCAGTCAGCAGCCGGTTGGTTGCCCCCCATGCGCTGGTGTACCCCTTGCGGCCCTTGAACACGCCCGGATCTTCCTTGGTGAACCGGCCCCAATCAAACGCCAGCGCCTTTTTCTTCTTGCCCGCGGCGATCTGCACCCAGATGCGGCTGGGATGCGTTGGCTGCTTGGTGGATTTAACGTCCTTGCACTGCGTTGCGCCGGCCTTTGCCGCCGCCTTGTCTTTCGCCTTGGCCCCACCCTTGCGATCTGCCTTGCGATCAGCCTTGTCCTTGGCCGCAGACTTTCCGGAAGCCTTGCCCCCAGCCTTACCCTTCGCCGGGGCAGAATCTTCACAAATGAGCGCGGCCAGCGGACCTTTAAGCGCCTTGCTTTTGGCATCCTTGGCGGCGGGTTCGCTGCTCGTCACGTCTGCGGCGGCCACCGGTTTTGCAGTAAGGCGGCGCAGATCGACCGCCCCGGCTTGCGGCTCGGCTTCACGGCTTGGCGGGGTGAAATCGGCGAACACATCTTCAAGCCGCAACGCCGGCTGGGTCGATGGCTGGATCGGTGGCTTGGCTGCGGGCAGCGGCGCAGCAACTGGCAAAACGGTGCGCACGGCAGGCGCGGCAGCCACCGGAGCCAGTTCCCCAGTCTGATCCCGGGGCTGATCTCCATCCGGAACCGGGCTAGACAACGGTGCACCAGCCACTTCGCGGCTCACGCTTGGCTCCACCGGGGCGGCTGGCTTGGCCGGCACTGGGGCGGCCAACGGGCGAAACGGCTGCGCGGTTGCCCCTGTTAACCCAGCATCACGATCCCGCGGGCGCGGCTTGGCCGCAAGGCCCGGCCCGAGCGCGACTTGGGTGGGCCGCGGCTTGGCATAACGGGCCACGCGCGGATCATCGATCCCGATTTCCGCTGCCCGTGGGAACCGCCCAAGATTGCACGCTGCGGCCTGCTGCGCCGCCGTCAGCCGCGGCATATAGCGCAAGTAAGCGGTCATCGCGCTGGCCCGTTCAGGTGGCAGGCTTTGCCGGGCGATGCCATCCGCTTCATCGATCGCCCCCAAAATCGCCAAGGCGAACGCACGGGTGCGCCACGCGATCTTGTCCTGCTTGGCCAGCAAGGGCGACAGCGCAAGTTCCATGCCGCGTCGGTCCCCCGCGATCGCGAGGCTGAGCGCAAGGCGGCGCACGGTTTCATCACTATGGGCCAGCGCCAGCGAGCGGCGGTAATATTGCTGCGCAGCGGCATTATCGCCAACCAGATCCGATGCCAGGCCGCGATCCGCCAGCCCCGCAGCATCGACCGTACCAGCCTGTTCGGCTTCGGCAAACAGCGGGATCGCGCTGAACGGATCGCCTTTCAGCACATAGGCCCCGGCCAGCCCGGCCTTGGCCCGGCCATTGTGCGGGGCCAAGCCTCCCGCACGCTGATAAAACCCGATCGCCGCGTCAACATCGCCAAGGTCCAGCGAAGCCCGCCCGGCATCGATCAACGCATCGACATCGCGCGGGTCTTGCGCCAGCCGGCCCAGCGCAGCGTTGAGCTTCATCCCTTCGCCGCCAGGAATTGCCTGCACCACCGGCTGGGCAACCACCGGCACCGGAGTTGCCGCGCCTGCGGAGGTGAACGCAAACCCGCCTAGTCCGGTCAACAACGCCGCACTGCCAACATACAGGCGCCGATGCGAACGGACATGAGTCATGCACTTATCCTCCGGGATGCGACCTTAACGGCGCCCCACTGCCGCAAGCAGCCTGAACCGCAGCGTAACGATCCCGCGGCAGCACGGTAGCGCCGCCGCGGGACAAGCCGTTACTGGTTGTTCTGCCGTCCCAGGAACCGCGGAATGCTGATCGACGGACCACCCGCGCCATCATCGTCGCCATCGCCATCTTCGTCGGCGCTCGAACGCCCGCCGCGGGAAAGGTTGGCCATGCGCTCAAACAAGGTCGCTCCGCCGGTTGCAACCCGCGGTGGGCGCGGCGCAGCGGTTTCATCCGCGGCCGGAGCAGCGCTGGGCGCAGGAGTGGCTGCCGGAGCAGCCGCATAACCCGACCCGAAATCATCATCGCGGTACGAGGATTCCGGTGCTTCAGCCTGCGGCGTTTCGGCTTCGACCAACCGCGATTCATCGAGCAGCAATTCATCGCCGGCCGCATCGTCCGCCGCCGGGGCTGGCGCTTCGAGCGACAGTTCGAACGGATCGTCCTGCGCCGCTGGAGCGGGCGCATCCCACGCATTCGGCACCGCCGGTGCCGGTTCTGCCGCGGCAACTGGCGCGGGATCGACTTGCGGTTCGGGCGCAAAGGCTGGTGCAGCAGGCGCGATCGGCGACGGGCGCGGCCCGCGCGCCGGATTCAGTGAAAACGACCGCTGCGTTTCTTCGACTTGTGCCGCATTCTGTTCGATCCCGGTGGCCACCACCGAAACCCGGATCTTGCCCTGCAAATCAGGATTAAAGGCGCTCCCCCAGATGATGTTCGCGTTCGGATCGACCAGTTCGCGGATATGGTTCGCGGCTTCGTCCACTTCGAGCAGGCGCATGTCTTCGCCGCCGATGATCGAAATGATCACGCCCCGCGCGCCCTGCATCGAAACGCCATCAAGCAACGGGTTGGCAATGGCCTTTTCTGCGGCTTCGAGCGCGCGGTTTTCGCCGCTGCCTTCGCCGGTGCCCATCATCGCCTTGCCCATTTCGGCCATGACCGAACGCACGTCGGCAAAGTCGAGGTTGATCAGGCCGGGCATCACCATCAGGTCGGTGATCGAACGCACGCCTTGCTGCAGCACTTCATCGGCCAGCTGGAACGCTTCCTTGAAGGTCGTGTCAGCCTTGGCGACGAGGAACAAGTTCTGGTTGGGGATGACGATCAGGGTATCGACATGCTTTTGCAGCTCTTCGATCCCGGCTTCGGCCGACCGCATCCGCCGCGTGCCTTCGAACAGGAACGGCTTGGTGACCACGCCCACGGTCAGCACGCCCTTGTCGCGCGCGGCCTTGGCCACGACCGGGGCCGCCCCCGTGCCGGTGCCGCCGCCCATGCCCGCGGCGATAAAGCACATATGCACCCCATCCAGCGCCCGGTCGATCAGGTCCATGCTTTCTTCGGCGGCAGCCTTGCCCACTTCCGGGCGCGCACCAGCACCAAGCCCCTGGGTGATTTCCGCGCCAAGCTGGATGCGGTGTTCGGCAACCGCGTTGTTGAGCGCCTGCGCATCGGTGTTGGCAACAACGAAATCAACGCCTTCGATCCCGGCAGAAATCATGTTGGCAATGGCGTTTCCGCCAGCCCCACCCACGCCGATCACGGTAATCCGCGGACGCAGTTCCTCGACAGCTGGCGGTCCGATATTGATGCTCATTGCGCTCTCCTGTCCGCCGCGCGGATTCATAAGTTGAAATTCGGACGGTTCTTGCACCGTCCGCACAGCCTAATCAAAGCGTGCCACCCCGGTTGTCCACAATCGACACCCGCAACCGGGCGGATTTTGGCCACCAGTTGGCGTCCAGCCGGGCGGCTAGAAGTATTCTTTGATCGCCCGGATGATCCGGTCGAAAAATTCCAGCCAGGTCTGGGGTTGGCCCGGCGTTGTGCCTGACCCGACCGAGCGAATGTCGATCGGATCCGCCGCCGCATACAGCACCAGTCCCGCCAACGTTGAAAAGCCGGGGGTGGCATGGGCTTCGGGCAGGCCTTTAAGGTACTGGGGGCGCCCGATCCGCACCGGCTTGCCCAGCGCGGACTGCGCATAATCAGCCAGCCCGGCCAGTTCTGCCCCGCCCCCCGTCAGCACCACCAGTTGCCCGCGCTGTCCGGTAAAGCCCAGCCCCTTGAGCGCCCGGGCAATTTCATCGGTCAACCGGGCAAGCTGCGCCGTGATCACCGAAACCAGTTCGGCGCGCGGCACGCGGTTCTTGTCATCGGCATGGCGGGCCGCCGGCCCCGTGCCTTCTTCGCCCGGCGCGTTGACTGGGATCATTTCGCGGTGATCGGCCGGGCTGGCGATCGCCGATCCATGGACGCACTTTAGCCGTTCCGCCTGAAAACGGCGGATCCCGAACGCGCTCGCGATGGCATCGGTAATATCGCCGGAACCGATCGGGATCGTCACCATCCCCAGTAGCATCCCCCCGGCATAGACCGACACGTTGGTAACTTCGCCCCCGAATTCGACTAGCGCCACCCCCAGTTCGCGCTCTTCCGCGGTGAGGCAGGCATAGCCCGCGGCAATCGGTGAACCGACCACGGCTTCGACTTCAAGATGCGCATTCTGCACGGCTTCGCGGATGTTGCGCGCCGGCGCGCCATCGGCCAGCATGACATGGATATCGACCCCCAGCCGTTCGGCATGCAGCCCTTTGGGATCGGCCACTCCATCTGCCCCATCCAGCGTATAATGCGTTGGCTGGGCATGCAGCACACTGCGGCCATCGGGCTGGATCACCCCGCGCGCAGCCACCAGCAGGTGTTCGATATCGTCCTGTTCGATCCGGCGACCGCCGATTTCGACTTCGACTTGGGCGATCTGGCTGGCAAGTCCGCCCCCCGAAGCTCCGATCCACACGCTTTTGACCGCGATATTGGCCATTTTTTCGGCGCGCTCCACCGCATCGCGCACGGCATAAGTCGCCGCTTGCATATCGGTGACGTAACCGCGCTTAATCCCCTGGGCCGCGCGATGGCCTGATCCAAGCACGATCATTTCGCCAGTTTCCGAAAGCCCGGCGATCATCGCCGAAATCCGGAACGAACCAATGTTGACCGCCGCATAGGTGCGGGTAATCCGGGGCGGTGCCATCAATGTTTCTCCGCTTTCGCCGGATGGCTGGTTGGCTTGGAAGCGGGCTTGGCTGGTTTGGTCACGGTTGGCTTTGTGCTGGCTGGCTTTGAGGTGGATTTGGCCGTCGATTTGGTGCCGGGCTTAGTGCTGGGCTTGGCCGGTTTGCTGACCCCAACCTTGGCAGGCGCAGACTTTGCGGCTGGAGCAACCTTGGCCGCTGCTGCCTTAGCCGTGCCTGCCTTGATCGGAGCGGCCTTGGTCGAAGCTGGCTTAACTGGGGCAACTTTGGCCGGAGCAGCTTTTGTTGGAGTTGCTTTTGCCGAAACTGGTTTGGCCACGGGGGCCTTTACTGCCGCTGCGATTTTAGGCGCTGCGATTTTAGGCGCTGGGATCTTCGGGGCAGGCATGGTCGCTACAGGCACAGGCACAGGCGCAGGCGTGGCAGGTGCCAGTTGCGGCGCAGTTCCGGCCGCCACCGCCCCGGCCGCAGCCACGCCAAGCGCAGCAACATCGGTTGTAGCAGGCGCAAGACCAGCTTGTGCGGCGGGATCGGTCCGTCCCGGGACCCGCAAGTAAATCCGATCAGGCGCGCGCATATCGAACGCTGCCACTTTGCCGCCCAGCAGGCGATTGACCCCATCGAGCCGCGCGAACGTGGTCAGGGCCTTCTTGGCCTGCGCTTCACCTTCTGGCAGGGCCAGCACTTGCCCGGTCCTGAACGTCAGGTTCCAGCGCCGGTTGCCAACCCATTCGGCCTCGGCCACCTGCGGCTTGAGCGCGGGCGCGGTGTCCAGCAACGCGGCCAGCGGCAAAACCTGCAGATCCGCCCCGAACCCGGAAATCGCCAGTTTCCCAGCCGCACGGTCTGGCGCCACCGCTTCCAGTTCGTGGCCCGCGGCATCGATCAGCACCAATTGATCGAGCTTGCGCAGCACCGCCACCGGGGCCCGTTCGACGATGTCGATCATCAGGGTATCGGGCAGTTGCCGGGAAACCCGTGCATCTTCAACCCACGGCAATTGCAGCAACCGCGCCCGCAAGGCGTCAAGATCGAGCAGCGGCATCGCCCGGTGGTTGTCGGCCAGCGCCAGATCATAGACCCGCGCGCTGCTGAGATTCTTGGTCCCGCGGACCGAAATGTTGCGCACTTCCAGCCCGGCAGCGTGTGAAGCCATCGCCACTTGCTGATCGATCATCGCCGGAACGCCCGCAAAGCTGGCCACCACCCATCCCAGCGCCAGCACGCTGCCAAAAATCAGGGCAAGGAAAATGCGATGCAACTGGGCTTCGCTGATCGGCAACCAGTTCAGGATCGTATCGAGGATCCCCCCATCGCGCGCGCCGCGGATCGGCCGGGCGCGGTCTTGCGCCGCGGCCTTACGCACCGTTTTGCCACCGCGCTTGATGGTCTGCCCGCTCATGCGCTGCGCTTTTCCGCCAAAGCATCGGCGATGATCGCTTCAACCAGTTCGCCATAGCTCATGCCAAGGTGCTTGGCCTGTTCCGGCACGAGGCTGAGCGGGGTCATCCCCGGCTGGGTATTGGTTTCCAGCACGAACAATCCGGCCAGACCCTGTTCATCGTCCCAGCGGAAATCGGTGCGGCTGCACCCCTTGCACCCCAGCAACCGGTGCGCCCGCAATGCCAGATCAAGGCAGGCCTGCGTAATTTCATCGGGAATTTGGGCCGGACAGACGTGTTCGGTCATTCCATCGGTATATTTCGCATCGAAATCGTAGAAGCCGGATTTGGGCCGCAGTTCGGTGACCATCAGTGCGCGGTCGCCCAGCACGGCGGCGGTCAGTTCGCGCCCGCGGATGAACGGTTCGGCCAGCAACCGATCAAATTCCTGCCACGGCCCGCGGGCATCAGGGCTGATCGGGTTGCCGTAATTGCCATCGGCGGTGACGATCGCCACGCCCACCGACGATCCTTCATTGACCGGTTTGAGCACGTAAGGACGCGGCAGCGGATCGCGTTCGTACAACTGCGCCGTATCAACGATCTGCCCGGCGGGCATCGGCACGCCGTGTGGAACCAGCGCCTGCTTGGTCAGTTCCTTGTCGATCGCAATAACCGATGTGACCATGCCCGAATGGGTATAGGTCAGCCCCATCAGGTCCATCATCCCCTGCACGCTGCCGTCTTCGCCGGGCGTGCCGTGCAGCGCATTGAATACCACATCAGGCTGGGCATCGGCCAAGCGCTGGGCCACGTCGCGGCCCATGTCGATCCGGGTCACGCGGTGCCCGCGCTCTTCCAGCGCCGCGGCCACGCCTTCACCGCTCATCAACGAAACCGGCCGTTCGGACGACCATCCGCCCATCAGCACCGCAACATGAAGTTTCGGAAGGCTCACTTCGCTAACCCTGCTTTCACACCCACGCGTTGAATTTCCCATTCCAGTTCGACCCCGGAATTGGCCTTGACCCGGCGCCGCACTTCATCGCCCAGCCCTTCGATATCGGCGCTGGTCGCGTCGCCAAGGTTGAGCAGGAAGTTGCAGTGCTTTTCGCTGACTTGCGCCCCGCCCACGGTCAAGCCCCGGCAGCCTGCGGCATCAACCAGTTCCCATGCCTTGTGGCCATCCGGGTTCTTGAAGGTTGAACCACCGGTCTTGCTGCGCAGCGGCTGCGATGCTTCGCGGCTGGCCGAAATGCGGTCCATCTCGGCCTGAATCGCCGCGGGATCACCGGCTTGCCCGGCAAACCGCGCGCCAACCACGATCGCGCCGTCGGGCAATTCGCTGTGGCGATACGTATAATGCAGCGCCGCCGCCGGCAGCGTGTGCAGGCTGCCATCACGCAGCACTACATCGCAATCGATCAGGATGTCCTGCACTTCGCCGCCATATGCGCCGCCGTTCATCCGCACGAACCCGCCAACCGTACCGGGGATCGAACGCAGGAATTCCAGCCCGGCGATTCCGCAATCGCGCGCGGTCGAAGAAACCAGGATGCCCGATGCGCCCGCCCCGCAATCCAGCGTCAGGTCTGCAGTGCGGGTCACTTTGGCAAATGCTTTGCCCAGCCGCACCACCACGCCCGGAACACCGCCATCGCGGACGATCAGGTTGGAGCCAAGCCCCAGCGCCATTACCGGCACCGCAGGATCCAGATCGCGCAGGAACGCCTGCAGATCAGCCACATCGGCCGGTTCGAACAACCAGTCGGCCGGACCGCCGGCCTTGAACCAGACCAACGGTGCCAGCGGCGCCTGCGCCGTCAGCTTGCCGCGAACATCAGGCAGGCAGGCTGCGTTCACCCGCCCCTCCGCTGAAATGCGATCGCTTCGGCCAGACCGCCAGCCCACTTGGTGATATCGCCCGCACCCAGGCACACCACCATGTCGCCCGGTTGCGCGTTATCGGCCAGCGCACGCGCCAGTGCATCGGCCCCCGCGATCACTTGCGCGCTGCGGTGGCCACGGGCCTTCATCCCGGCTACCATTGTTTCGGAACTGACCCCATCGATCGGGGCTTCGCCGGCGGGATAGACCGGTGCGGCATAGACCACATCGGCATCGTTGAAGGCGGCTGAAAATTCATCCATGTGATCGCGCAGACGGGTAAATCGGTGCGGCTGAACCACCGCGATGACCCGGCCCTTCACCCCTTCGCGTGCCGCGGCCAGCACCGCGCGGATTTCCACCGGGTGGTGGCCGTAATCGTCGATGATCGTGGTGCCATCAACTTCGCCCACTTTGGTAAAGCGCCGCTTGACCCCGCCGAACTTGGCAAAGCCGGTGCGAATGACATCGTCAGGCACGCCCATTTCGATCGCCACAGCCACCGCCGCCAGCGAGTTCTGGACATTGTGCCGCCCGGGCATCGGCAGTTCGATCCCTTCGATCCGCCGGAAACTGCCATCGCGCTGGCGCAGCACCGCGTCGAACCGGTTGCCCCCGGGAAACGGCGTCACATTTTCCCCGCGCACGTCGGCTTGCGCCGAAAAACCATATGTAACCACGCGGCGATCGCGCACTTTGGGGATCACCGCCTGCACTTCGGGGTGATCGATGCACAGCACCGCACAACCATAGAACGGCACGTTTTCGATGAATTCGACAAACGCGTCCTTGATCGCATCAAAGCTGCCATAATGATCAAGGTGTTCGGGATCGATGTTGGTAACGATCGCGATCGTGCCGTCCAGCCGCAGGAACGAACCGTCGCTTTCGTCGGCTTCGACCACCATCCATTCGCTTTCGCCAAGGCGCGCGTTGGAACCATAGGAATTGATGATGCCGCCGTTGATCACCGTGGGATCAACCCCGCCAGCATCGAGCAGGGCGGCCACCATCGATGTCGTCGTGGTCTTGCCATGGGTTCCGGCCACCGCCACCGTGCGTTTCAGGCGCATCAGTTCGGCCAGCATTTCCGCGCGGCGCACCACCGGCACTCGGTTTTCCAGCGCCGCGGCCACTTCGGGGTTGTCGCGCCGGACCGCCGTTGAAGTGACCACCACCGCCGCATCGCCAAGGTTTTCAGCGCGGTGACCGATCATCACGTTGATCCCGCGCGAACGCAGCCCTTCAACCACATACCCTTCGGCAATGTCGCTGCCTTGCACGCGATAGCCAAGGTTGTGCATCACTTCGGCGATGCCTGACATCCCGATCCCGCCGATGCCCACGAAATGAATGGTGCCGATATCGGTGGGCATACGCCCGCCCGGCGCGGTTGAAAGAGCGCCCTTCATGCCACTTGCTCCTGCCCGCTGGCCGCGCCTGTCGCACCTTGGGTCATCCGGATTACGTCCATCAGCGGCGTTCCCCCAAACCCTTCGACCAGATCGGCCAGATCGGCCGCGGCACTGGGATAGCCGCAGTTCCATGCCGCATGGGCCGCGTTGGCCAACGTTTCCGGGCTCATCGCGATGGCCTGGATTTGTTTCGCCAGTTCGGTGGGGGTAAACCGATCCTGCCGGATCATCCGCGCCCCGCCAGCCGCCGCAACTTCGCGGGTATTGGCGGCTTGATGATCGTCAGTGGCGATCGGCAGCGGCACCAGGATCGCCGGGCGCCCCACCGCGGTCAGTTCGGCAAGCGTCGATGCCCCGGCCCGGCCGATGAACAAGTGCGCATCGGCCAGCCGACTGGCCATATCTTCGAAATACGTGCCCAGCTCGGCCGGGATGCCATGCGCGGCATAGCGCGCACGGACGGCTTCGATATCTTCGGCCCGGCACTGCTGGGTTACCTGCAGGCGGCTGCGCAGCGCCGGCGGCAGCATTGCCAGCCCATCGGGCACCACCTGCGACAGCACCGATGCGCCTTGGCTGCCGCCCGTCACCAGCACGCGCAACAGCCCATCCGGGGTCAACGCGGGAAACGGCTGCTCGCGCAAGGCCAGCACTTCGGTGCGGACCGGGTTACCCACCAGCGCCACTTTGCCAGCGTGCTTGGGCTTCAGCCGGTCAACTTCCCGATACGATGTGGCGATCACATCAACCCGCCCGGCAAGGAACCGGTTGACCCGTCCCAGCACCGCATTCTGTTCGTGGATTACACTGGGAAGCCCCGCCGAAGTGGCGGCCCACAAAGCCGGAAATGCCGGATAACCGCCAAACCCGATCACGGCCGATGGCTGAAAACTGTCAAACAGGCGCAGCGCCATGCGCTTGCCTTCAAGGATCGCACCCAGCCCGGCGGGCCAGTGCAACGGGTTCTTGCCGATCCGCCCGGCGGGCAGGACGTGGCTGACCAGAA
>JBDKLL010000073.1:0-18317 GCA_039795595.1 Pseudomonadota bacterium | reverse complement strand
TGCTGTCATGAAACAAACCTATAAGCGCGGCGATACCTGCCGGAAAGGGCGGGGCAAAGGAGATTCGATACGTGAGCAAGGTTCTGGTGATCGGCGCGGGCGGGGTCAGTTCGGTCTGCGTGCACAAGATGGCGCAAATCGCGGCGGCGAACGCCGGAATTTTCAGCGAGATCCACCTCGCCAGCCGCACCAAGGCCAAGTGCGATGCGATTGCCGCTTCGGTGCTGGAGCGCACCGGGCAGACGGTCCCCACTTATGAGATCGACGCGGAAGAAGTCCCCGCGCTGACCCGGCTGATCGAACAGATCGGGCCGCAACTGGTGGTCAATCTGGCGCTGCCGTATCAGGACCTGCCGATCATGGACGCTTGCCTTGCCGCGGGCGTGAACTACCTTGATACCGCGAATTACGAGCCCAAGGACGAAGCCAAGTTCGAATACAAGTGGCAGTGGGCTTATCACGATCGATTCAAGGCAAAGGGGCTGATGGCCCTGCTGGGCAGCGGGTTCGATCCGGGCGTGACCAGCGTGTTCGCGATGTGGCTGAAGAAGCACAAGCTTAAAACGATCAAGTCGCTCGATATTCTGGATTGCAACGGCGGTGATCACGGGCAGGCGTTTGCGACCAACTTCAACCCTGAAATCAACATCCGTGAAGTAACCGCGCCGGCGCGGCACTGGCTGAATGGCGAATGGGTGGAAACCCCGGCGATGACCATCCGCCAGAACTTCGAGTTCGAAGGGGTTGGCCCCAAGAACATGTACCTGATGTACCACGAAGAACTGGAAAGTCTCGCCAAGTTCGTGCCCGAGCTGGAACGCGGGCGGTTCTGGATGACGTTTGGCGATGCCTATATCCAGCATCTGACCGTGCTGCAGAACGTCGGCATGACCAGCATTGAACCGGTGACGTATCAGGGCAAGGAAATCGTGCCGTTGCAGTTCCTGGCCGCAGTGCTGCCCAAGCCGGAAACGCTGGGGCCGACCACCAAGGGCAAGACCAATATCGGCGATATCGCCACCGGGCAGGCGCTGGATGGATCGGGCGAAAAGACCTTCTACATCTACAACATCTGCGATCACGAAGACGCGTTCCACGAAACCGGCAATCAGGCGATCAGCTACACCACCGGCGTTCCGGCGATGATCGGTGCGGCGATGATGCTGAGCGGGGCATGGCAGGGGGCCGGCGTGTTCAATATCGAACAGCTCGATCCCGATCCGTTCATGGCCATGCTGAACACCCACGGCCTGCCGTGGCAGGTCAAGGAACTGGCCGGCCCACTGGAGTTCTGACCGGTATGCACCAACCGCGCGTTTCGGTCATTACGCTGGCGTCGACCGATCTGGCCCGGTCTCGGCGGTTTTATGGCGAAGGGTTCGGGTGGACGCCGGTGTTCGCGGCTGATGAAATCCTGTTTTACCAGCTCAATGGCCTGTTGCTGGGGCTTTACCGCAGCGACGAGTTTGCCAAGGATATGGCAGTGCAGGCAGTGGGCTGTTCGGGCGGGTTCGCATTGGCGCACAACGTGCGGAACGCCGCTGATGTCGGTGCGCTGATGGACGATCTCATCGCCGTGGGCGGAACCTTGCAGCGGGTGGCCGAGGCACCACCGCATGGCGGATTGCGCGGTTATGTGCGCGATCCTGATGGTCACCCTTGGGAAATCGCGTACAATCCTTCACTCCCGATGGCCGCCAATGGCGACATCGTTTTTCCGGAACAGGCATAGATGGAAACCAGAGCTGGCGATCCGGGCGCGTTTGCCCAGTTCGATCTTTCCCGGGTCGATAGCCCGGCCTTCGTGGTCGACACCGCGCGGCTGCGCGAAAACCTGGCCGTGCTGGCCGATATTCGCGATCGGGCCGGGATCAAGGTGTTGTCGGCACTAAAAGCCTTCTCGATGTGGAAGGTTGCACCGATTGTTGGCGAATACTTGGATGGGGTGTGCACGTCGGGGCTGTGGGAAGCGCAGCTGGCGGATGAATTCTACAGCGGTGAAATCGCCACCTATTGCGCAGCCTACAAGGCCGAAGACTTGCCCGAAATCCTGCGCCTGTCGGATCACGTAATCTTCAATTCGCCGGGGCAGATCGAACGGTTCGTGCCGCAGATTGCCTTGGCGCGCGCGAACGGCCGCGAATTTGATATCGGATTGCGAATCAATCCATTGCACCCCGAAGGTGAAGTGCCACGTTACGATCCGTGCGCGCCCCATTCGCGGCTGGGTTTTCCGGTGAACCAGTTAACCCCGGAACTGATGGAAGGGGTGGATGGGCTGCACTTCCACACTTTGTGCGAACAGGATTTCGAACCGCTGCATCGCACGTGGGACGCGGTGAAACCGTTCATCGCGCCCTATTTTGGGCAGCTTAAATGGCTCAACTTCGGGGGCGGGCATCACATTACCCGCGCCGATTATCAGCGCGATGATCTGGTTGCCTTCCTCAAGGTGGTGAAAGCAGAAACCGGCTGCGAACTTTATCTGGAACCGGGGGAAGCGGTGGCGCTCGATGCCGGGATCCTCGTTGGCACGGTGCTCGATACGCAGTGGAACGGGATGCCGTTGGCGATCACCGATATTTCCGCCACCTGCCATATGCCCGATGTGCTCGAAGCGCCGTATCGCCCGGCGTTGCTGGGCGAATTGCCGCCGATCGATACCGATATCGATGAAACCGCGGGCGGGGCGGTGCGATTGGGCGGGCCATCGTGCCTCGCGGGCGATGTGATCGGCGATTACCGTTTCCCGGTGCCGGTTGCAGCCGGGCTGCGCTTCGCGTTTCTCGATCAGGCGCACTATTCGATGGTCAAGACCACGACTTTCAATGGCGTGCCGCTGCCCTCGATCTGGTTGTGGGATAGCGCCAGCGATGAACTGGATTGCGTGCGGCGCTTTTCTTACGCGGATTTCCGCGACCGGTTGAGCTGAACTGGCGCTTTCAGGGCGAGTCGCATCCGCTTGGGCTGGGCGATTCGATTGTGGCATGGAAACAGGCTAATTTTGACTTCGCCAGAACCCAGATATATCACTGATTTAAAATATTTATTTTGAAGTTTTCCCGATGGGGCGTTTTCACTTGCAGTTCACCTGCAAGGGGCTAATAGGACCCTCCGCTGCCCCATGGGGACTTCCAAACCGCAAGGCAGCTTCGTCTTTGTGTTGATCTGGCCGAAAGGCCTATTGGGGGTCCCTTGAGTTGCACCATTATCCTGATGCATCGGCTGTAGTTCGCGCCCTTTCGCCCGACGAACCCGTTATTCTCAATCGCCCGCACGCCGCCGCGCGCGCCGCTGGTTTCTTCGTCGAGAAGTTTCCGGGCAAATCGCTTTATGCGGTGAAGGCCAATCCATCGCCTGAATTGCTAAAGGTGCTGTGGGCTGCTGGCGTCACGCATTATGACGTTGCTTCGATTGCCGAAGTGCGGCTGGTCCGTTCGGTCCTGCCTGAAGCCACGCTGTGCTTCATGCACCCGGTCAAGCCGCGCGCTGCAATTGCCGAGGCGTACAAAGTGCACGGCGTGCGCACGTTCAGCCTCGATACGCATGAGGAACTGGAAAAGATCGTCGATGCCACCGATGGTGCCGAAGACCTTTCGCTGTGCGTGCGGCTGCGGGTTTCGTCGGACTATTCCGAACTCAGCCTTGCTTCCAAATTCGGCGTTGATCTGGCTGATGCTGCGCCGTTGCTGCAGGCCACCCGGCAGGTTGCCGATGCGCTGGGCATTTGCTTCCACGTAGGTTCGCAGGCGATGACCCCGTTTGCCTATGTCCAGGCGCTGGAGCGCGTGCGCGCGGCGATTGTTGATGCATCGGTGACGGTGGACATCGTTGACGTTGGCGGTGGGTTCCCGTCGATCTATCCGGGGATGGAACCCCCGCCGCTGGAAGACTATTTTGGTGCGATCCACCGCGCGGCGGAATCGCTGCCGGTGTCGTATTCGTCGGAACTGTGGTGCGAACCCGGCCGGGCGCTCTGCGCGGAATACAATTCGATGATCGTGCGCGTGGAAAAGCGCCGCGGTGATGAATTGTACGTCAACGATGGCGCCTATGGCGCGCTGTACGATGCCGCGCACGTTGGCTGGCGTTTTCCGGTGCGCACGCTGGGCGATGCCCGCACGGGTGAGCTTGAGGACTTCGCGTTCTATGGTCCGACCTGCGATGATGCCGATTATATGGAAGGCCCGTTCCAACTGCCGGCCGATATCCAGCCCGGTGACTATATCGAGGTTGGGATGCTGGGCGCGTATGGCGCGGCGATGAAGACCGCGTTCAATGGGTTTGGTCAGGCCGTGGTGGTGGAAGTGACGGACGAACCGATGGCCAGCCAATACACCGGCAACCGCCGCGATCCGCGCCAAAGCGATAACGTGGTGTCGCTGCGCTGAAGGCCAGCCCAAGCACTGCATTGCAGGCCAACAAAAACCCCCGCGTGGCAATACCGCGCGGGGGTTTTTGTATGGTGGTGCGCGGCTGCGGTCAGGCAGCCAGCTTAAGGTCCATCCGGCCCCAGATTTCGACCAGTGCGGCAGCCAGATCGCGCATCATCGCTTCGGTGTGCGCAGGCCCCGGCGTGAAGCGCAGGCGTTCGGTGCCGCGCGGCACGGTGGGGTAGTTGATCGGTTGCACATAGACGCCATATTCGGCCAGCAGGATATCGCTGATCTTCTTGGCCTTGACCGGATCGCCTACCATCAGCGGCACGATGTGGGTGGTCGATTCCATCACCGGCAGGCCGGCATCGCGGAACAGTTGTTTGAGCATCGCCGCGGCAGCCTGTTGGCCTTCGCGTTCGACCGAAGAGCTTTTGAGGTGGCGGACCGAAGCCAGCACCCCAGCCACCAGCACCGGCGATAGCGAGGTGGTGAAGATGAACCCCGGCGCATAGCTGCGGATCACGTCGATGATCCGGGCATCGGCGGCGATATAGCCGCCCATCACACCGAACGCCTTGCCCAGCGTGCCTTCGATGATATCGATCCGGTGGGCGGCTTCATCGCGGTCGGTGATCCCGCCGCCGCGCGGGCCATACATCCCCACGGCGTGGACTTCGTCGATGTAGGTCAGCGCGTTGTACTTTTCGGCCAGGTCGCAGATCGCGTGGATCGGGGCGACATCGCCTTCCATCGAATAAACGCTTTCAAACGCGATCAGCTTGGGCACGCTGGGGTCTTCAGCGGCAAGCAGTTCTTCAAGGTGCGCCAGATCGTTGTGGCGGAACACCCGCTTTTCCGCGCCCGAGTTGCGAATGCCCGCGATCATCGAGGCGTGGTTTAACTCGTCCGAAAAGATCACGCAGCCGGGCAGGATCTTGGCCAATGTGGACAGCGTGGCATCGTTCGAGACATAGCCGCTGGTGAACAGCAGCGCCGCGTCCTTGCCGTGCAGATCGGCCAGTTCGGCTTCCAGATCGACGTGATAGTGCGTGTTGCCGCCGATGTTGCGGGTGCCGCCAGAGCCGGCGCCAACATCGCTCAACGCGGCTTCCATCGCGGCGATCACTTTGGGGTGCTGGCCCATCGCCAGATAATCGTTCGAACACCACACGGTGATGTTCTTGGGGCCGTTATGGCCGGCAAAGCAGCGCGCATTGGGATAAGCCCCCTTGTTGCGCAGAATATCGATGAACACCCGGTACCGGCCTTCGGCGTGCAACCGCTCGATCGCCTGGTCGAAAATATGTTCGTAATTCACGTCGGCACAGCCTCCGCTCGGACCGTATCGGCCCCGCCATGGCGCGCGCTCTAGCCCAACTTTCGGGGCAAGACTAGCGCGATCTGCGGTGCGGTGCTGTCGTTCGTCGAGTTTATCCGCTGCGGTTTCAGCCCAGCACGGCAGTGCGCGTCAGCCCGTAAGCGTCAAGTGCGGGGCGCAAGGCAGCAAGGCTTTCATCGGCGCGGGTGAACAGCGCCAGATCGCCATCTTGCCGCGCAAAGGGCTGGCCGGCGGTAAGGTGAACGATCCGCCGCGCGATCCCGGCCGCGCCGTCGACGAAGTTGACGCCGGGGCCGAATGCGGCAGCCAGTTCGGCCTGCAACAGCGGAAAGTGGGTGCAGGCCAGCACCACGGTATCGATCTGATCGCCGCCGGGCTGGCTGATCAGCCCGGCTACGGCGCGCTGAATGATCGCCGGATCAACCGGCTGCCCGCGCAGCTTGGCTTCGGCGGCACCAACCAGTTCACCCGCGCCAAACCGCAGCAGGCACTTGTCTGCCGCAAATTCGGCTTCCAGCCGGTCAACATAGCCCTGCCGGATCGTGGCGGCAGTGCCGAGCAGGCCGATCACCCCGTTGCGGGTCAGGGTCGCCGCCGGCTTGATTGCCGGGACCGTGCCGACGATCGGCACGTTCAGCACATCGCGGACCATGCCCAGCGCAATGGTGGACGCCGTGTTGCAGGCGATGCAGATCAGCCGCGGGTGATAGCGTTCCGCCATCCGCCCCAGCAGCCCGCACACCCGCGCAGCGATTTCCGCTTCGCTTTTCGGACCATAGGGCAAACCGCCGTTGTCGGCCGCATAGATTACCGGAGCATCGGGCAGCGCTTTACGCAGTTCGGCCAGCACCGACAGGCCGCCAACCCCGGAATCGAACAGCAGGATCGGGGCATGGGGATCCATAATCGTTGCAAACCTTCCTTACCGCTCTTGCCGGTGTGCCTGCCTTGTAGCTACGAAGGCGGGGTAAAGGGAAGGGATGCGATGGACAGCTTCTACGCTTTGGCCTTGGGCTATGTGCTTGGCTCGGTGCCGTTTGGCCTGATCCTGACGAACCTGTTCGGCGCGGGCGATCTGCGCAGCATCGGTTCGGGCAACATCGGCGCCACCAATGTGCTGCGCACCGGCAGCAAAGGGCTGGCGGCGGCAACATTGCTGCTCGATTTGCTCAAAGGCCTTGCCGGGGTGTTGCTGGCGCAGCGCTGGTTCCCTGAATTTCCGGGCTTTGCCGCGCTGGGTGCGGTGCTGGGGCACTGCTTTCCGGTGTGGCTGCGTTTCAAGGGTGGCAAGGGCGTCGCCACCACGATGGGGGTGGCGCTGGGCCTGGCCTGGCCGCTGGGGGCAGTTTATGCCGCGACGTGGCTGGTGATGCTGGCGATCACGCGGATTTCATCGCTTTCCGGGATGACTGCGGCGGTGGCGCTGCCGATCGCGGCCGCGGTGCTGGGGCGCTGGGAACTGGTGCCGGTGCTGGCCGCCATCGCGCTGATCGTGCTGCAGTTGCACCGCGCCAATATCGCCCGATTGCGTGCCGGGACGGAACCGAAAGTCGGCGCGAAAAGCTGATGTCGGGGCTGTCGCAGGAGGAAGCGTTTGCCCGCATCCGCCTGCTGCGTTCGCCCCATGTCGGCCCGGTGTCCTACCGACAACTGCTGGCGCGGTTCGGATCGGCTGAAGCCGCGCTGACGGCCCTGCCAGAGCTGACCCGGCGGCGCGGCGGCCCTTACCGGCCAGCCAGCGAAGCCAGCGTGACCAGCGAAGCCGCCGCGGTACGCCGTGCTGGCGGACGATTTCTGTTTCATGATTCGCCGGAATATCCCGCACTGCTGCGTTCGCTGGATAGCGCCCCGCCGATCCTGACGCTGCGGGGCGATCCGGGGCTGATGGCGCGGCCGTGCATCGGCATCGTTGGTGCGCGCAATGCTTCGGCGGCGGCGGTCAAGTTGGCCCGGCACTTTGCCGGGGAACTGGCCGAAGCCGGCTATGTGGTGGTGTCGGGTCTGGCCCGCGGGATCGATGGCGCCGCGCATCGCGGGGCATTGGCCGGCGGCACGATCGGGGTGATCGCCAGCGGGATCGACGTGGCCTATCCCCCGGAACATGCCGATTTGCAGGAACAAGTGGCCTCGCAAGGCCTGCTGCTGGCCGAACAGCCGGCAGGTGCGCAGCCGCTGGCCCGGCATTTCCCGGCGCGCAACCGGATCATCGCTGGCCTTGCGCTGGGCACGCTGGTGATCGAAGCCGCGCCGCGGTCTGGTTCGTTGATCACCGCCCGGCTGGCGGCTGAGTTCGGACGCGAAGTGATGGCGGTGCCGGGATCACCGCTTGATGCGCGGGCGCAGGGTTGCAACGAACTGATCCGCGAAGGGGCAACACTGGTGCAATCGACCGCCGATGTGATCGAATTGTTGACCGGCTTTACTGGCGCGGCGCGGACGGTGTTTGCGGCAGCCGGGCCGGATGTTGGTGAAATTGCCGATCCCGCGGCAGGCCCCGCCGATATCGCTGGGCTGTTGACCGCCGCACCCGTGGCGGTTGATGAACTCGTCCGGCAAAGCGGGGCCGGGACGGCGGCGGTGCAATTGGCGTTGCTGGAACTTGAACTGGCCGGGCAATTGGTGCGCCACGCGGGGGGGCGGGTCAGCCTTGCGGGGTAGGGACTTGACGCTGCGGGCAAGACCCCGGCACCCTCGCGCGTGTACATACGCGTAGAAGGCCTGTCCCAAGACCATGCAACTTGTTATCGTAGAATCCCCGGCCAAGGCCAAGACCATCGAGAAATATCTCGGCAAGGACTACAAGGTTCTCGCCAGTTACGGCCATGTTCGCGATCTGCCGCCCAAGGATGGTTCGGTCCGTCCGGACGAAGACTTTGCGATGGATTGGGAACTTTACGGCGACAAGCAGCGGCAGGTGAAGGCGATCACCGATGCCGCCAAGGATGCCGATCGCCTGATTCTGGCCACTGACCCCGATCGCGAAGGCGAGGCGATTTCCTGGCACGTGCGCGAACTGCTGGCCAAGCGCAAGGCACTACCCAAGGACGTGCAGCGGGTGACGTTCAACGCGATCACCAAGCAAACTGTGACTGAGGCGATGACCCGCCCGCGCGAACTGGATCAGGATCTGATCGATGCCTATCTGGCGCGCCGGGCGCTGGATTACTTGTTCGGGTTCACGCTTTCCCCTGTGCTGTGGCGCAAGCTGCCGGGCGCGAAAAGCGCGGGCCGTGTGCAATCGGTCGCGCTACGCCTGATCGTTGAGCGCGACCGCGAAATCGAAGCCTTCCGCCCGCAGGAATACTGGCAGGTGATCGCCCGGCTGGAACACGGCGGAACCGAATTTCCCGCGCGGTTGGTCAAGTTCGATGGAGAAAAGTTGGAGCGGCTCAGCCTGGGCGATGCCGGGGTGGCCCAGCGCGCCAAGGCTGCGGTGGAAAGCGGGTTGTTCCGGGTGGAGGAGGTCGACACCCGGCCCCAGCGCCGCAATCCCTATCCGCCGTTCACCACCTCAACCCTGCAGCAGGAAGCTGCGCGCAAGCTGGGCTTTTCCGCCAGCCACACGATGCGGGTGGCGCAGACGCTGTATGAAGCCGGCGCGATCACCTACATGCGGACCGATGGGGTGCAGATGGACCCCAGCGCCATTTCCGCCGCGCGCAAGGCGATTGCCGATCGTTACAGCGGGCACTTTTTACCAGAAAAGCCCCGGGTTTATGAAACCAAGGCGAAGAACGCGCAGGAAGCCCACGAAGCGATCCGCCCAACCGATTTTGCCCGCGATCATTATGGTAGCGGCGATGAAGCGCGGCTCTATGACCTGATCTTCAAGCGGGCGATGGCCAGCCAGATGGCTTCGGCCAGCATCGAGCGCACCACCGTGACGCTGCGCGATGGCACCGGCCGCAACGAATTGCGCGCCACCGGGCAGGTGGTGAAGTTCCCGGGCTTTCTGGCAGTGTACGAGGAAGGCCGCGATCAGAAGGCCGATGGCGAGGATGAAGACGGCGCGCTGCTGCCCGCGATGAACGCGGGCGACACCCCGGTGAAGCAGGGGGTGGATGCCACCCAGCACTTCACCCAGCCGCCGCCGCGTTATTCCGAAGCCAGCCTGGTCAAACGGCTGGAGGAACTGGGCATTGGACGGCCATCGACATATGCGGCAACTTTGCAGGTTTTGAAGGACCGCAATTACGTTCGGACTGAAAAAAATCGTTTTTTTGCAGAAGAATCTGGCCGGCTCCTCACAGCGTTTCTCGAACGATTCTTCCCCCGCTACGTGGCCTATGAATTCACCGCCGGGATGGAAGAAGAACTGGACGATGTGTCCGGCGGGCGGGCTGAATGGAAGCACGTGCTCGAAGCCTTCTGGAAGGACTTCAAGCCCAAGTCTGACGAAGTGATGGAAAAGAAGCCTTCGGAAGTTACCGAGGCGCTTGACGAATTCCTGTCGGACTATCTGTTCCCGGCCGGTGAAGACGGCACCGATCCACGCAAATGCCCGCAATGTGCCGTGGGCCGGTTAAGCCTGCGGGGCGGGCGGTTCGGGGCGTTTATCGCCTGTTCGAACTATCCCGAATGCAAATTTACCCGCAAATTCGCCCAACCCGGCGGCAGCGGCGATGGTGGCGAAAGTGGCGAACTGGGCAAACACCCTGAAACCGGGGAACCGATCACCCGCAAGGTCGGCCGGTTTGGCCCGTACCTTGAAATGGGCAGCGGCAAGGAAGCCAAGCGCGGGAATATCCCGAAGGATATTGGCGAATTGACGCTTGATTGGGCGGTCAAGCTGCTGTCGTTGCCGCGCACGATCGGGCCGCACCCTGAAACCGGCCATGATATCACCGCCAGCATCGGCCGTTATGGCCCCTATCTGGCGCACGATGGCAAATACGCGAAGCTGCGCAGCACGGCCGACGTGTTCGAAACCGGAATGAACAGCGCAGTGGCTAAGCTGGCCGAAGCGGCTGCCGGTGGCGGGCGCGGCGCTCGCGCGGCGGCTGAACCGCTCAAAACATTTGGTCCGCATCCGGAAAGCGGCGGCGAAATGAAGCTGATGGCGGGGCGCTATGGCCCGTACGTTACCGATGGCACCACCAACGCCACCTTACCGCGCGATCGCAAGCCCGAAGAACTGACCGTGGAAGAGGCGATCACCCTGATCACCGAAAAGGCCGCCAAAGGCCCGGCGAAAAAGGGCGGGCGCAAGAAAGCTGCACCGAAGAAGGCCGCCGCTAAAAAAGCGCCCGCCAAAAAGCCTGCGGCGAAGAAGACACCCGCTAAAACCAAACCCGCCAAGGCGGATAGCTGATGGCGGAAAAGTTCGAAAAGCACCGCCAGCCGTGGAAGGCCGATGAAGTGGCCAAGTTGCGCACGCTGGCGGGCAAGGGCAAAGGGCTTAAGGAAATTGCGAAGGCGCTGAACCGCAGCGAGGAATCGACCAAGGAACGCGCCAAGATCGACGGGATCGGCATCGCCAAGCTGCGCTGATCAGCGGACCCAGTCGAGGCCGATTTCTTCGTAGATTTCCTTGTCGTCTTCCCAGCGTTCGTCCACTTTGACGTGCAGAAACAGGTGAACGTTGGTCCCAAGGATCGCGGCCAGTTCCTTGCGCGCGGCTTCACCGATCGCTTTCAGCCGGCTGCCGCCTTTGCCCAGCACGATGCCTTTCTGGCTATCGCGCGCGATCACGATTTGCTGGTGGATTTCGACCGAGCCATCCTTGCGGGTGGTATAGCTTTCCGGGCGGACGATGCTGTCATACGGCAGTTCATCGTGGAGTTGGCGATAGAGCTGTTCGCGGGTGATTTCGCAGGCCAGCAGGCGTTCGCTGGCATCAGACACCTGATCTTCGGGATAGTGCCACGGGCCTTCGGGCATCAATGCGGCCAGCCGCGCCTTCAATTCAGGTACGCCATCGCCGGTCAGCGCGGAAATGAAGAACACTTCGTCGAACGGGGCCTTGCCGGCATCGTCTGGCCCGGCCAGTGCCTGCGCGGTGATCAGCAGCGGTTCTTTGGCGATTTCGTCAACTTTGTTGAGCACCAGGATTTTGCGCTCTGGCCGGTCTTTCAGGCTGGCGAGAATATCAGTCAGGTAATCGAGCTTTTTCTTGCGGCCATCAACCACCAGCAGGATCGCATCGGCTTCCTGTGCGCCTTCCCATGCGGCGCTGACCATGGCGCGGTCCAGCCGGCGCTTGGGCGCGAAAATGCCGGGGGTATCGGCCAGGATGATCTGGGTTTCGCCGTCCAGCGCAATCCCCATCAGCCGGGCGCGGGTGGTCTGCGCCTTGGCCGAAACGATCGCTACTTTCTGGCCGACCAGCGCATTGACCAGCGTTGATTTGCCCGCGTTGGGCGCGCCAAGAACCGCCACGAGGCCGCAATGCTGGGTCATCCAAATCTCTCCATGAAAGCTGCCGCGGCCTGGGTTTCCGCATCGCGCATCGAACTGGCGGTGGCTTCGGCTTCGCCCACGCCATTGATCGCCACGGCTACGGTAAAGCGCGCCGCGTGATCCGGGCCACTGCGTTCGACCAGCCGGTATTCGGGCATCTTGCGGCGGTTGCCCGCGGCCCATTCCTGTAACGCGGACTTGGGATGCTTGGCCTGACCGGCTTTGCCGCCAACCGCCCCGGCCCAGAGCCGGCGAACCATTTCACGCGTGGCATCGAACCCGCGGGTGACGAAGCTGGCGCCGATCAAGGCTTCCATCACATCGCCAAGGATATTGTCGCTATTGTGGCCGCCATCTTCGCGGGCCTGCTTGCCCAGCAACAGGTGTTCGCCCAGCTTGATCCCGCGTGCCACATCGGCACAAGTCGCGCGGCTGACCAGTGCGTTGAGCCGCTGCGACAGGCGTCCTTCGTTGCCGGCTTCAAGCGTGTAGAGCCATTCGGCGATGACCATGCCCAGCACCCGGTCACCCAGAAACTCCAGCCGCTGGTAATCGCGCGCCGCCCCGGTGCTGCCGTGGGTTAACGCTTCCACCCAGATGGGTTCATCGGCCGGGGCTGAACCAATCAGTCCGGTCAGGAATGCAAGGGTTTGCGGATTGAGCACTGCGCCCTCAGAACGTCCCGCCGATCCGGTTCCAGCGCGCGGCGGTGAACCATGTCCACGGTTTCAGCCATTCGGCATCGCCGTTGGTTGAAAACATCATCACCGTGGCCCGGCCAACCAGATTGTCCATCGGCACCATGCCGATCCCTTCGCCGGGGATCGCTTCAAAGCGGCTGTCCTCCGAATTGTCGCGGTTATCGCCCATCAGGAACAAGTGGCCTTCGGGAACGATCGCAACATCGGTATCGTCCTGCGGGCGCACGCCAAGGTCGAGCACTTCGTAACTCCGGCCTTCGGGCAGGGTTTCCTTGTAACGAGGATAGCGGCAGACATCGGTGCCATCAGCCCGCTTGGCTTCGAATTCCGTGGTCAGGCAGTGGGTGTTGCCCGAAACCGGGATTTCGAAATCGGCGATCCGCTGCTTGGGCACTGGTTTGCCGTTGAGCCACAACACGCCGCCTTTCATCTGCACGCGATCACCCGGCAGGCCGATGACGCGTTTGATATAATCGATCTCGTTAAGCGGGGGCTGCTTAAAGATCACCACATCGCCGCGCGCCGGGGGCGCGGCCATGATCCGGTGTTCGGGCAGCAGGCCTACGCCGAACGGCAACGAATGGCGCGAATAGCCATAAGGCCACTTGGCGGCGAGCAGGTAGTCCCCGTTTTCAAGCCGCGGCAACATCGATTCGCTGGGGATGTTGAACGGCGAAAACACGAAACTGCGAAACAGCGCGACCATGATCGCCAGCTTGATGACGAACACCGGGAAGCTGTCTTCCTGCCGGGCCTTGCGGGGCGGGGCGGCAGGTTGAACGGGGGGCTGGGGTTCGGTGGGCGAAGCTGAGGTCTGCTCGGTCATGCGGTTGTCCATGTTGGTCCTGTTATCGCGCGTCAAGCCTTGACGAAGGCTTAGCGGAAACAAACCTTGCGGCCTATGCCCGGCTGAATACGTTTTTAGGTGCTTGGCGCAGTGGCAAAGCACGGGCATAGGCGCGCTGATTGATTGGCCGGAGCATCACGATGAACACCACCGCGCAAGCCGTTTGGACCGGGCTTCAGGGCTTGGATAAGCCAACCTTGGCCCAGTTGTTCGCCGCGCCGGGGCGGGTTGCCGCGCTTTCGGCCAAACTGGATCTGCCGGGCGGGGCGGTGCGGTTCGATTGGTCGAAGACCCACCTTGACGATGCCCACGTGGCGGCGTTCGAAAGCCTGGCCGCAGCGGTCGATTTCCCGGCGCGCCGCGCTGCGCTGTTGGCGGGCGAGCCGATCAACGTGACCGAAGGCCGCGCGGTGGAACATACCGCGCAGCGCGGGGTTGGGGCTGAAGACAGCGTTGAACTGGCCGGGTTGCTGCACACGCGGATGGCTGGCCTCGTCCGCGCGATCCATGCTGGCGCGCTGGGTGAAGTAAAGCACCTGATCCACATCGGCATCGGCGGATCGGCGCTTGGTCCGGCGTTGGCGATCGATGCGCTGACCCGCGATGGCGCGCTGGTTGATGTCCACGTGGTGTCGAACATCGATGGGGTGGCGCTGGAAGCCGCCTTTGCGGCGTGCGATCCGGCAACCACGCTGATCGCGATCGCATCCAAGACTTTCACCACCACCGAAACGATGACCAATGCCGCCTCGGCGCTGGCGTGGCTGACCCAGAACGGGGTGGAAGATCCTTATGGCCGGGTGGTGGCGCTGACGGCCCATCCCGACAAAGCGGTGGAATGGGGCGTTGACGAAACCCGCGTGCTGCCGTTCCCGGAAAGCGTGGGCGGACGGTATTCGCTGTGGTCGTCGATCGGGTTCCCGGTGGCGCTGGCGGTGGGCTGGGAAGACTTCGCCGAATTCCTTGATGGTGCCGCCGCGATGGACCGGCATTTTGCCGAAACCGATGGCGCGGCTAACCTGCCGCTGCGCGCCGCCTTTGCCGATTTGTATTACACCCGGTTACGCGGGTGCCAGACCCGCGCGGTGTTCGCATATGACGAACGCCTGCGGCTGTTTCCGGATTATCTCCAGCAGCTGGAAATGGAATCGAACGGTAAATCGGTGAAGGCCGATGGCACGGCGGTGGACGGGCCAACCGCGCCGATTACGTGGGGCGGGGTGGGCACCGATGCCCAGCACGCCGTGTTCCAACTGCTGCATCAGGGGACCAATCTGGTCCCGGTGGACTTCATCGCCAGCATCGCCCCGGGGGATGAGCTGGACCCGGCGCACCACCGCAACCTCTTGGCCAATTGCCTTGCGCAAGGGGCGGCGCTGATGGCGGGCAAAACGGCCTCCGATCCGGCGCGGGCCTATCCGGGCGATCGCCCATCCGCGACGATCCTGTGCGAAGACCTGAATGCCGCCACGCTGGGCGCGCTGATTGCGTTCCACGAACACCGCACGTTCGCGGCGGGGGTGCTGATGGAGATCAACAGTTTTGACCAGTTCGGGGTGGAACTGGGCAAGGAGATCGCGAAATCGATCCTGGGCGGCAAGGCCAGTTTTGATCCCAGCACCGAAGCCCTGCTGGCCGAAGCCGGGATCAAGTAAAGCGGCTTCCCACTTTGTCCTACAAAACCGGCTGGCCAATCGGCAGCCGTGTGGCCATATGCGCTGCGTAACAGGAGTGAGCGATGGCGCAGTTCGACTATGACCTTTTCGTGATCGGGGCCGGTTCTGGCGGGGTGCGGGCCAGCCGCATTGCCGCCTCGCACGGGGCGAAAGTGGCGGTGGCCGAAGAATTCCGCATCGGCGGGACCTGCGTGATCCGGGGCTGCGTGCCCAAGAAGATGATGGTCTATGCCAGCCACTTCGCGCACGAACTACACGATGCCGCGAACTATGGCTGGACGATCACTGGCGCGACGTTCGATTGGGCCAAACTGCGCGATTTCGTGGCCAGCGATGTGGACCGGCTTGAACGGGCTTATATCTCGACGCTGGACAGCAACAAAGTTGAACATTTTGCCGAGCGGGCAGTGGTAACTGGCGCGCATAGCGTGCGGTTGGCTTCCGGCCGGGAAATCAGCGCGAAATATATCCTGATCGCCGTTGGCGCATGGCCGGTGATGCCCGAAATCGAAGGGGTAGAACACTGCATCTCGTCTAACGAGGTGTTCCACCTGCCCGAATTGCCCAAGCGGATCGTCATTCAGGGGGCAGGCTATATCGCGCTGGAATTTGCCGGCGTGTTCAACGCGCTGGGCAGCCAGGTGACCGTAATCAACCGTTCGGACAAGATCCTGCGCGGCTATGACGATGATATCACCGCGCGGCTGCTGCCGATCATGCAGGCCCGCGGAATTGAATTCGGGTTCAACCGGCCGCTGAATAAGGTGGAAAAGCAGGCCGATGGCTCGCTCCTGGTTCATGCGGGCGGCGGCGACCCGATTCCGGCCGATGTGGTGCTGGTCGCCACCGGCCGCCGCCCCAAAACCGCTGGGCTGGGCCTTGAAAGCGCCGGGATCGTGCTGGGCGATAACGGGCAGGTGCCGGTTGATGGTTATGGCCAGACCGCGTGCGACAGCATCTACGCCGTGGGCGATGTGACCGACCGGGTGCAGCTGACCCCGGTGGCGATCCGCGAAGGGCACGCCTTTGCCGATACCGTATTTGGAGGCAATCCGCGCTCCACCGCCTATGACGCGATCCCCAGCGCGGTGTTCTCGCAGCCGCCGCTGGCCGGGGTGGGATTGACCGAGGCACAGGCGCGTGAGGCCGGGCACGATGTGAAGATCTTCACTTCGGACTTCCGGCCGATGAAGAACATGTTCTCGGCGGTGATGGAACGCGGCTTTTACAAGCTGGTGGTGGATGCCAAGACCGACAAAGTGCTGGGCGTGCACATGATCGGCCCGGATTCGCCCGAAATCCTGCAACCCGCCGCGATTGCGGTTAAGGCCGGGCTGACCAAGGCGCAGTTCGATGCCACCGTGGCGCTGCATCCGTCGATGGCCGAAGAACTGGTGCTGATGCGCTGATCGAGCAGGCTTACGCCAGCCGGTACGGCACCACGCCGCGGCTGTCGGGATCGACGGTGATCGCCCGGTCGCTGGGCGGAAAGGCGCGCTGATCGCAATCGGCGCGCGGGCACAGGCGGCAGGAAACGCCGATCCGGGTGGCGGCACGCGGGCTGGCAAGATCCAGCCCATCGGCATAGATGAATTCGCTGGCGTGCTCGGCTTCGCAGCCCAGCGCCACGGCATAGCGCCGCGGGGCACGATCATAACTGCCCGATGGTTTGACCAGCCCTTTGGCCATCGAGACATAGCGCACCCCGTCGGGGGTTTCGGCCAATTGCACCAAAATCCGGTCAGGGATCGCTACGGCTTCGTGCACGATCCACAGTGGACACGCCCCGCCAAACCGGGCGAATTGCAGCCGCGTGGCCGAATGGCGCTTGGTGATGTTGCCGGCCATATCCACCCGGCAAAAGAAGAACGGCACCCCGCGCGCATCCTCGCGCTGCAAGGTGGAGAGGCGGTGGCAGGCTTGTTCGAAGCTGGTGCCGAAGGTTTGCGCCAGTCGGTCGATATCGTGACGAACGCTGCGCGCCTCTGAACGGAACCGGCGATAGGGCATCAACAGTGCGCCTGCGGCATAGTTGCACAGCCCCACGAACAGCAATTGGCGCGATGCGGCGCTGCCAAGCCGCGCGCTTTCCACCACGGCGGCGATTTCGTCTTTCAGGGCGAGGGCGACCAATTGGTGTGCCAGTTGAAACCGCCGACTTTCGAGCGGCTGCGCCGGATCGATCGTCAGGTGGCCCATTTCCGCATCGAAACTGCGCAGTCCAGCCGCGCCGGAATAGATCAGCGAAATCGCCAGCGTATCGCGCAAGTAGGCTTCGAGTGCGGCGGTATCCGGGCTGGGGCCACCGCCACAAAGTGCGGTGGCAAGGGCTTCGGCGGCGCGATCGAGGCTGTCGACATAGTTGTTGGCGACATGGAACCAATCGCGCACTTCCTCCCACGGCAGACGGGCCACGGTCCCGGTTTCGGCGGATAGTGCTTCGTCCACCATCTGCAGGCGTTGCTGGGTGCGGCGATAGGCTTCGTGCAGCGCGATGAACCGTTCCGCCAGCCCGGGTTGCTGCTGGGCAAACCGGGTCAGCGCAGCCGGATCGAGCGGATCGGCAAAGATCGGGTCGGCGTTGGCTTCGCGCAGCGCGGCCAGCCGGGTTTCGGGATCGCCCGCGCCCAGTTCGCGCCAATCGAGCGGGAAGGTGCGGGCCAACCGTTCGACCAGCGCGGGGGTGAGCGGGCGATCGTCGTTTTCCAACTGCGAGAGGTAGGACGGGCTGATCGCCAGGCTGGCCGCGAGTTCGGCTTGCTTGAGCCGGCGTTCGATCCGGATTGCGCGAAGCTGGGTGCCGGCAAAGATTCTGCGGGGCGGCTGCATGGTGCCGTTCTACTTTGCAAAGTGACACTTCGCAACTTTGCAAATTCACATTGGACATTGCGGGATGCGCGGCGCAGGGAAAACGCTTCCAATTGTTTCATGCCGGGAAAGACCATGTCCGCAAACATCGCCGAAATGGAGCGCCGC
>JBDKLL010000072.1:0-3936 GCA_039795595.1 Pseudomonadota bacterium | reverse complement strand
GATGCAAGAAGCGGCCCCGAAGGGCCGCTCCAGCTTGTCCTTACTTGCGCAGGCCCAGCTTCGCGATCAACGCGTTGTAGCGGTCCACATCCTTGCGCTTGAGGTAATCAAGCAGGCTGCGACGCTTGTTGACCATGGTCAGCAGGCCGCGGCGCGAGTGGTTGTCCTTGTGGTGGGCCTTGAAGTGGCCCTGCAGGGTGTTGATGCGGCTGGTCAGGATCGCAACCTGAACTTCCGGCGAACCGGTGTCATTGGCCTGACGCGCGTTATCCTTGATGATTTCCTGCTTCAGTTCGGGGCTAACCGACATATCATTTACTCCGCGACATCGGGAAGGTTGAACCCCCTGACAACTTTGGCGTTTCCGCCTGAAAGCTCGACCAGCGCGACCGGAACAGATCCCGTTCGCCCCCAGTAAAGCCCGTCATCAAAGGGCAGTCCGGTCAGAACCCGGCCCTGACGGACCATGCCTGCCTGCTGCGGACCAAGGTTAAGAGCCGGGATGTCGACCAGCCCTGCCTCCAGCGGCAAGATTACGTTCTCAAGGCCCGCGCCCTTACCGACTTCGTTCAATTTGTCCAGCGAAATCGCGTTTTCCAGCCCGAACGGGCCGGCCCGCAGGCGGCGCAACATGGTGACATGGCCCACGCTCCCCAGCGCCAGCGCAATATCGCGCGCCAGGCTGCGGATATAGGTACCCTTGGAAACGTGTGCGACCAGTGTGGCGCTGCCTTCATCGGCGGCCTCCAGCCGCAAGGCATGGATCGTCACTGCCCGTGATTTGAGCGCCACGTCATGCCCGGCGCGGGCCAGATCATAGGCGCGCGCGCCATCCACCTTCAGCGCGGAATAAGCCGGCGGAACTTGTTCGATCGGCCCGGTAAAGCGCGGCAGCACGGCTTCCACCGCAGCGCGGGTCGGCCGCACGTCGCTCTGCGCGATCACCTGCCCTTCCAGATCCAGCGTATCGGTTTGCGCGCCGAACGCGATCGTAAAGGCATATTCCTTGCTGGCATCCAGCATCCGCCCGCACAGCTTGGTCGCTTCGCCCAGCGCAATCGGCAGCACCCCGGTGGCCAGCGGGTCCAGCGTCCCGCCGTGGCCGACTTTTACCTTGCCCAACCCGGCTTCGCGCAAATTGCGTTTCACCGCGCCAACCCCTTGGGTCGACCCCAGCCCCAGCGGCTTGTCGAGGATGATCCAGCCGTGCGGCAAGTGTTCAGACCCCAGCGGCAAGCTTTGTCAGCAGATCGTACTTGCCCAGCACCCAATCGACCGGCGCGATGAGATATTTGGTCACACTCAACCCGGGAAGGACTGAAGGCAGCAGGATAAGAACGATGATAGGGATCAGCATTCCCATCGCGCGCAGCCGGGCATAGCTTTGGCGCGGACCATCAGGCAGCAAGCCTTCGACGATGTGCGATCCATCGAACGGCGGGATCGGCAGCAGGTTGAACAGCGCCAGGAATACATTGAACTGGATGAACACACTGAGCGTAAAGGCGATGAAGCCTGCCGTTCCGTCCGGTTCCTGTACCCCTAAGCTCGATCGGATGACCACGCCCAATGCCAGCGCGGCCAGCGCTGCCATCACCAAGTTCATCCCCGGCCCAGCGGCTGCCACCAGCATCATGTCGTGCCTTGGATTGCGCAGGCGACGTGGATTGACTGGAACCGGCTTAGCCCAGCCAAACACCGGAGCCTTAATCAGCGCCAGCATGCCCGGAACCAACAGAGTGCCAACCGGATCGACATGGCGCAACGGATTGAGGCTGAGCCGGTTGAGCTCATCAGCGGTAGGATCGCCAAGGGCACGGGCCATCAGACCGTGCGCCACCTCGTGAAACACGATGGCGAAGACCAGCGCGATGATGATACCGACAATCTGGATCGGGTCGTAAGTCATAGTCCCAAGCTCTCCCGATCGCGTTCGACCACCGAGAAGATCGCGCTGTCACGCAAATACCCGGTCCAGGTGATCATATGATTGCGTAGCACGCCTTCAAAGGTTGCGCCGATCTTCTTGCACGCCGCCTGCGAGCGCTGGTTGCGGGTATCGACCGAAAAGAACATCCGCTTGAGCCCGCAGGCAAAGCCGTGCGCCAGCATCATTCGCTTGAGCGGGCCGTTGATCTGCCCGCCACGGTGACGCGGGCGCAGATACGTGTTGCCGATCTCGCTCGTCAGCCAGGCGACATTGGTGCCGATCCAGGCAGTCATCCCGGCTATTTCGCCAGCGACCAGGATTGCGAACGGCAGGCGCTCGGGATTTAGCAGCAGTTTGGTGAAGCTCTCGTCGAAATGGTCGGGATCATAGGAGATGCCGTACATTTCCCAGATCACCACATCTTCGCCGCAGGCTTCACGCAAGGCTCCGCGGTGGCGCTCCTCCAGCGGCTCAAGCCGCAGCGTGCCCTGCTCCAGCACGGTGTGAAGGCCCAACGGATCGTTTCTCACCACCCCAGCGCCTCGACGAAATGCTTGCGGCAGAGCGCAACATAGCGATCATTGCCGCCGATTTCGGTCTGGGCACCTTGCTTGACCGCCGCGCCGCTTTCATCGACGCGCAAGTTCATCGTCGATTTGCGGCCGCAGTGGCACACGGCTTTGAGTTCAACCAGCGAATCCGCGATCCCCAGCAGCACTTTCGCACCGGGGAACAATTCGCCCTGAAAATCGGTGCGCAGACCATAGCAAAGCACCGGAATGCCCGCGCTATCGGCTACTTTTGCCAATTGCCACACTTGCGCCTCGGTCAGGAACTGGGCTTCATCGACCAGCACACATGACAGCGGCTCAACGCGGTGTGCAGCGCTGATCCGGTCCCACAGATCGGTGCCCGATTCAAAACGGTGGGCCTGCGCGTGCAGGCCGATCCGGCTTTCGATCGCCTTTTCACCCCCGCGATCGTCCAGCGCGGCGGTCCACAGCATCGTCGCCATGCCGCGTTCGCGGTAATTGAAATCGGCCTGCAACAGCGTGGTCGATTTGCCCGCGTTCATGCTGGAATAATAGAAATAGAGCTTGGCCATCGGCAGCGCTCAATCTTCGTCCAGATCGCGTTTGACGCGCGGATCATCAAGCAGCTGATCAATCCGGCTGGCTTCGTCAAAACTTTCGTCCGGCAGGAATTTGATCCGCGCCGCGTATTTCAGGCGCAGCTTACCGGCCACTTCCTTCTGGAAAAACGCGGTGTTGGTGCGCAGCGCCTTGAGCACGATTTCCTCGTCCGCGCCAAGAAGCGGCTTCACGAACACGGTGGCATGGCGCAGATCGGGCGACATCCGCACTTCGGTTACCGAAACGCTGTGCGCGCTCAGCACTTCATCGTGGACCATCTGCCGCGACAGCAGTTCGGAAATCACGTGACGTACCTGTTCGCCCACCTTGAGCAGGCGGACCGAGCGGGTTTCGGGCGTGGCTTGCTGGCGGCTCAACCTTGATCTCCGGGACGTGGGGTCGGGATGGCGGTGGAGGTTGAACGTGCCAGCACCGTGCCGGCTTCGTCAAGCAGCTCGCCCTCAAGGAAGATCACCCGCCGCCCGCGCCGCACCACCCGGCCGGTGGCCAGCAATGGCCCAGCCGGAACCGGTTTGAGCAAGGTCATCGTGATATCAAGGTTGAGCGGCGCTTCGGCCCCATCGGTCGCCTTGACGTGCGCCCAGCCCATCACTTCATCCAGAAACCCAGCCACCAGCCCGCCCTGCACGCTGCCGCGCGGGCTGAGGAAACTTTCCGGCGCGGTGAAGCGCATGGTGATAGTTTCGCTCGCAGGATCGAACGAAACGTATCGGGCACCCAGCAATTCGGCATGGGCGCCGCGCGGCTGCATCAATTCGCTCACAGGGTGCGTTCACGCTCCTCGACTTCAAACACTTCGAGCATATCGCCCGGCTTGATGTCGTTGGTATCCTGCAGCACCACGCCGCATTC
>JBDKLL010000071.1:0-3724 GCA_039795595.1 Pseudomonadota bacterium | reverse complement strand
CTTGCTGTCCTTGGTGATCGGGAAGTGGTAATAGGGCGTGTCACCCAGAAGCGAGATCGACAGCGCTTCCTTGGGATGGTTGCCGATGATGGCCACCACATCCATGTTCAGTTCGCCGATCCGGTTGCGATACAGCAGGTCACCCAGACAGTGATCGAATTTCGACACCATCAGCACGACCTTGCGCCGTGCATTCTTGGCCCGCAGGCTCCAGGTCATGCCATATTCGCTGGCAAGCGCTTCGAATCCGGTGCGAATCGCTTCGATGCCGGCATCGCCCGGCGCGAACTCGACGCGCATGAAGAAGTGCCCGTTATCCTGTGCGTTGAACTGCTGGGCTTCAAGGATATTTCCGCCCTTTTCAAACAGATAGCTGGTAACGCGCGCAGTGATGCCAGGCTTGTCCCGGCACGAAAGGGTGAGGATCTGTTCCTCGGCCATCAGTCATTCTCCCATTTGAGCCGCGCTGCATCAGGGCAACGCTTTTCGTTTGCACCCATAGCAAAATATAGTAAGCAGTGCATACAAAATTCAACCAGAGAGGGAGTCGGGGCAAATGTCCGCCGCCAATCTTGAACAGCTTCTCGCCCAGCAGGGCAATATCGTGTCGATGCTCCGCAACTCGCAGCTGGGTGCTTATGTGTACCCGGTGGTTGCACCAGAGTTTTCGAACTGGCGCAGCGAACAGTGGGCCTGGCAGCACAGCGCGGTGCTGTTTGACCAGTCGCACCATATGGTGAACCTGTACATCCGCGGCAAGGATGCGGCCAAGCTGCTGTCCGATACGATGATCAACAGCTCGAAGGGCTGGGAAGTCAACAAGGCCAAGCAATACGTGCCGACCACGCCGTATGGCCATGTCATCGGCGATGGCATCATCTTCTGGGAAGAAGAGCAGAGCTTCACGTACGTCGGCCGCGCTCCGGCTTCGAACTGGCTGCGCTATCATGCGGCAACCGGCGGTTACGACGTCGAAATCGAACTGGACGATCGTTCGCCGATGCGCCTGATGGGCAAGCCCGCCAAGCGCAAGGAATGGCGCTTCCAGATTCAAGGCCCCAACGCCTGGGCCGTGATCGAAAAGCTGCACGGCGGCCCGCTGGAACAGCTCAAGTTCTTCAACATGAGCACGATGAACATCGCCGGCCGCAAGGTTCGCACCCTGCGCCACGGGATGTCGGGTGCGCCGGGTCTCGAAATCTGGGGTCCGTATGAAGAACAGGACGAAATCCGCGCCGCGATCCTCGAAGCCGGCAAGGAATTCGGCCTGATCGCTTGCGGCAGCCGCGCCTATCCGTCGAACACGCTGGAATCGGGCTGGATCCCCAGCCCGCTGCCCGCGATCTACACCGGCGAAAAGATGAAGGGCTTCCGCGAATGGCTGGGTGCTGATTCGTACGAAGCAACCGGTTCGATCGGCGGTTCGTTCGTATCGGAAAACATCGAAGACTATTACCTGAACCCGTGGGAACTGGGTTACGGTTCATTCGTGAAGTTCGACCATGACTTCCATGGCCGCGAAGCGCTCGAAGCCCTGAACCCCGCTGAACAGCGCAAGAAGGTAACGCTGGCCTGGCATCCGGAAGACATGGCCAAGATCATGGCCAGCCTGTTCAACCCGGATGGCGATCAGTACAAGTTCTTCGACGTGCCGCTCGCCAACTATGCCTCGTCGAACTACGACCGCGTGGTCGATGCCGGCGGCAAGACGGTCGGCCTGTCGATGTTCACCGGCTATTCGTTCAACGAAAAGCAGGCGCTCAGCCTCGCCACCGTCGATCCGGAAATCCCGGTCGGCACCGAAGTGCGCGTGGTCTGGGGCGAAGAAAACGGCGGCACCAAGAAGACCACCGTTGAACCGCACAAGCAGCTGGAAGTGCGCGCGATCGTAAGCAGCGTGCCGTACAGCCGCGTGGCCCGCGAAAACTACGCCGAAGGTTGGCGGACCGGCCGCTAAGGCGGCAACAAGCCCAGCAGCCTGCAGCGCCGCTACGGCGTGCAGGCTGCCGCTGGCTTTCCTAGAGGATGCAGCAATGGCGATACCCGTGATCCACCCCAACTGGGACAAGGCGCCCGACGGGATCACCGATGGCTTCAGCCTTGAAATTACCGCCAAGGATATCGATGCGCTGCGCGAAGCCGCGGCGCTGATCCCGGCAAACACCCCCGTGGCCGTCACCTTCCTGCCCGGCGAAGAAGCCGATGCCCGGATCGCCGCAACGGTGGCGGTGCGGGAACTTGGCTTTGAACCGATGCCGCACTTTTCGGCCCGGAGGATCACCTCGGAAGACGATTTCGAAGGCTACCTCACAGCGGTGGTTGAACGCGCCGGGGTTACCCGCTGCTTTATCGTGGCCGGCGATCCGCCTGAACCACAGGGGCCGTATTTCGATACCTCGGCCCTGATCGCCACCGGTGCGTTTGAACGCGCGGGGATCAAGGCAATCGGCGTTGGCGGGCATCCCGAAGGCCATCCCAACATGAGCGAAGCGGAATGCTGGGCCGTGCTGGAAACCAAGGTCCGCGAAATCGAACAGCGCGGCATGGCCCCGCTGGTGGTCACCCAGTTCGGGTTCGATCCCGATGCGTTCCTTGGCTGGCTCAAGCAATTGCGTGCCCGCGGGCTGGACGTGCCGGTGCGGATCGGTGTGCCCGGCCCGGCCGGGATCAAGCGCCTGTTGGCCTTTGCAGCGCGCTGCGGCGTGGGGGCATCGGCTTCGGTGATGAAGAAATACGGCGTTTCGATCACCAACCTGCTGGGCAGCGCTGGCCCTGACAAGCTGGTCGATGCCTTTGCCAAGGGGCTGGGCGATGAGCACGGCCGGGTGCGGCTCCACTTCTATCCGTTCGGCGGGATCCGCAAGACGGTGGAATGGGTGCAGGATTATACCCGGAAACATTCAGCATGACCGATTACGTCCTCGTCCACGGTGCGTGGGGCGGGGGCGTGTCGTACGATCGGCTCGCCCGTGAACTACGCGAACGTGGCCACCGGGTGCTGGTGGCGCAACTGGCGGGCCTTGGCACGCGCCGCGATGGCCTTAACCCCGCGATCGATCTGGCCACCCATGTCCGCGACGTGATCGGGCAGGTGGAGGCCGCCGGGTTCGATCGCTTCGTGCTGTGCGGCCATTCCTATGGCGGGATGGTGATCACCGGGGTTGCCAACCGGCTTGGCGCGCGGATCGATGCACTGTGTTATATTGATGCGTTTCTGCCCGCTGATGGCCAATCGCTGTGGGACATTACCGGCGATTACGAACACCGCTGGTATATCGACAGCCAGAAGGACACCCCCGGCCTTGTCGCACCGATCGGCGGGGTGCAGTTGCTCGATAACCCGCGCTATGGCCGGCACCCGTTGTTGACCCTGCTGCAAGCCGTGCACTTTACCGGCGAAGAAGCCAAAGTGCCGCGCCACACCTACATTTTCGCCAGCGAATGGCAGCCCACCCCCTTCCCGCGGTTCCGCGACCGGGTGAAAACGGATCCCAAGTGGGTGCTCCACGAGGTTGGTGGCGGTCACGATGTGATGGCCGATCAGCCGGAAAAGCTGCTCGAAATCGTGCTTGGGCTTGCCAATCAGCCGATTCGGCTTTAACGGCCCGCCCTTCATTGACACGGATTCGATGACCCGCCTGGCTATCTAGGGCTGCCATGGCAGGTTGGACGTGTCTCAGACAAGGAGACGAAAATGCCCAAGCTCAAGACCAAGAGCGGCGTG
>JBDKLL010000070.1:0-12206 GCA_039795595.1 Pseudomonadota bacterium | reverse complement strand
ACCCTTCGGTCTTCCACATATCGGTGTGCAGCGCGCCGTGATCGAACGGATTGATGCCGCGTTCGGCCGCTTCGGGATTGTGATAGACCAGCAGGTCCATCCCGCTCTCGCTCGCCATGCGATCGCGCAGGGCGTACATATCGCGGAACTTCCACGTGGTATCGACGTGCAGCAACGGGAACGGCGGCGGCGCGGGGTAGAACGCCTTGCGCGCCAGATGCAGCATCACCGCGCTATCCTTGCCCACCGAATAGAGCATGACCGGGCGTTCGGCTTCGGCCACCACTTCGCGCATGATGTGGATCGCTTCGGCCTCAAGCCGCTGGAGATGGGTCAGGGTCTGGCCGGTCATGCTGGTCCTTGCGGGTGGCAGTGAATTGCGCGGTTCGTCATACAGGGATGACAACGGCATGAACCTCCCATATGGTAGGTATTATGCTGACCGGCGCTGATGAAACCGATCTGTTGCTGCCGTTGTTTGACGGCGCGTTGCGGCACGCGCGGTTCGGGGCGTTCCTGGATCGGCTGTTACGCCGCACCCGGGCCGATCATGCGGCGCTGATGCTGCCTGATGAAAGTTTCGTCGCCGGTGCGCCGATGCCGGTGCTTGGCGATCAGATCCGCGCCGCGGGACTGCGGGCGGGGCGGGTCTATGCGCTGGCCGAACTGCCCAGCGATGGCGCGGCCAGCGGCGATGCCCGGGTGCTTCGCCTGCCGGGCGATGAACCCGCCTGGCTGGTGATCGCCAGCGCGGGGGAATGCCGCGCGGCCGATGCGGCGCTGCTTTCGGCGCTGGGGGTGTATGTGGCGCTGGCCGTCGGGCAATATCGCGCCGAACAACACCATGCCGCCCGGCATCGCGCGGCGGCGGCAACGCTGGACCGTGCGGGCGCGGGCTGGGTGCTGCTCGATGCCGATGGGCGGGTGATCGATGCTGATCCGGCGCTGGCGCAGCGTTGCGAAGCCGCGGGGTTGCGGGTGCGCCGCGGCGAACGATTGGTGCCGGCCGCCATGGTGGCCGCCGCCGTTGCGGGGGAAACCGGTGCGCAGGTACTGCATACCGCGCCGCTGATCGAAGCGGTGCTGGTGCCGGCGGATCAACCCGGCGCCGCGGCACTGGCGCTGTGCCGGGTTGCGCGCCGCGCCGAACCGGCACCGCATCGCCAGTTTGCGCAGCTTTCTGGGCTGCCCCGGCGCGAAGCCGAATTCGCCGTGGCGTTGGCCCGCGGTGCCACGATTGCCGAAGCCGGGACGGCACTGGGCCTGACGCTGGAAACCGCGCGCAATTATTCCAAGCAGGTCTATGCCAAGCTGGGCCTGCGCGGACAGGCTGAACTGGTTCGCCGGTTTTACGAAAGCGGGGCCAGCTTGGCCTGATCGCGTCCGTGGTCAGGCGTTGCGCGCCATCAATCCGCCATCGACCGGGATCGTCACCCCGGTGATGAACGATGCCGCCGGCAGGCACAGGCTCAGCGTCATGTGCGCCACTTCTTCGGGCAGGCCATAGCGGCGCAGCGCGGTGCGGCGGTGGGCATAAGTGTCCTTGTCCTCCTCCGGCACATTGGCGGTCATCCCGGTGCGGATCGGGCCGGGGCAGATGCAGTTCACGGTAATCCCTTCGCGGCCCAGTTCCACCGCCAGCGCCCGGGTCAAGCCGGTGACCCCGGCCTTGGCGGCGGCATAGGGGCTATCGCGCGAAGTGGCGCCCAAGGCTTCGGTCGACGCGATGTTGACGATCCGCGGGGCGCTTGATCGGCGCAAGTGCGGCAAGGCGGCGCGGATGATCCGTTGGTGCGCGGTCAGCAGCACCGTAACCGCGCGGTGCCAGATGCCTTCATAGGCATCGTCATCGTCGATCGGGCAGAAGGCCGAAATTCCGGCGTTGTTGACCACTGCATCGAGCCCGCCGAACTGCGCCGCCACGGCATTGACGACATCCTTGATTGCCTGCGGATCACTGACATCAAGCGGCCATGCCTGCGCCGAATGACCGGCTGCGCGCAAGTCTGCGGCGATGGCTTCGATCGGGGTGCCAGGCAGGTCGGTAACCGCCACATTGGCCCCTTCGGCGGCAAAAACCTGCGCGGTGGCGCGGCCCATGCCGCTACCCGCGCCGGTTACCAGCACGGTCAACCCTTTGACCGAACGGCTGAGTTGAGGGTTGGGCATGGTCTCTCCTGCGTTGTTTGGGCGCAACATGACTGCACCGTGCAGGCTTGTCTATGGCGCAGCGATCGTGGCACAGGGCGGGAATGTCATCGTATCGCCCACGCCGCTCCGCCCTGTATCTCCCCGCCTCGAACGCCAAGGCGGTGGCCAAGGCCCGAACCCTGCCGGTCGATGTCGTGATCCTTGATCTTGAAGATTCGGTTGCCCCCGAATTCAAGGCTGAAGCTCGCGCTGCGGCGACTGCGGCGGTGGCCGAAGGCGGGTTTGGCGGCCGCGAACTGGTGGTGCGCGCCAATGGCCTGACCACCCCGTGGGGGCGCGATGATCTGGCGGCGATTGCCGCGGCCGGGCCAGATGCCGTGCTGGTCCCCAAGGTCAATTCCCCGGCGGATATCCGTACTTACGATGCGCTGCTTGCCGCTGCGCCCGCGCCGCTGCAGCTGTGGGCGATGATCGAAACCTGTGCCTGCGTGCCGCAGCTGGATGCGATTGCGGCCTGCGCTGCCGATACGCGGCTGGGCGCGTTCGTGCTGGGCACCAACGATCTGGCCAAGGAAATGCGCGCGCAATTGCGCCCGGGCCGCGCGCCGTTCCTGCCGATTCTGACGCTGACAGTGGCTGCGGCGCGCGCCCACGGCGTGGCGGTGCTGGACGGAGTGTGCAACGAATTCCGCGATCTGGATGTGTTCGCCGCCGAAGTGGAGCAAGGCCTTGAATGGGGCTTTGATGGCAAGACCCTGATCCATCCCGACCAGATCGCGCCGTGCAATGCGGTGTTCACCCCCAGCGCCGGCGAAGTGGCGTGGGCCCAGGCTGTGGTCGCCGCGTTCGTTTTGCCCGAAAACGCCGGCAAGGGCGCGATCAAGGTTGATGGCAAGATGGTGGAATTGCTGCACCTTGATCAGGCGCAGCGGGTGCTGGCAATGGCCGCGGCTTAACCGCGCAGCTTCTTGATCGTGGCCGAAAAGGTCAGCACGGGTTCGTCCCCGTCGCTGATCGTGCCGCGCACGAAGATCAGGCTGCCACCCTTGCGGGTGACTTCGCCCTTGGCGGTCAGCAGTGCGCCGGCGCGGCCGGGGCCGACAAATTCGCTCGACATCGTTACCGTCACGCCGCCCACCGGGCCGCCGTTTTCCGCGATCATGAACAGCGCATAATCGGCAAACGTCAGCAGCGCCCCGCCGTGGCAGTGGCCCCAACCGTTGAGGTTCTTGCGTTCCACCCGAAAGCCGGCAACGGCCCGGCCATCTTCCCAGCGGACGTAAAACGGACCGGCGTGGTCTTCGAACGGTTCTTCGCTGGCCCATTTGTGCCAGCCGGCCCATTCGCCGTCCTCGATCGGGACGAGGCGGGACGTGTTGACGCCTTCGGGCGCGGAGGACTGGGTTTCGGGCATTGGGGGTTCCTTGCCGTGGAATCGTGCCGGGGAATCGTGCCGGGGAATCGTGCCGGGGAATCGAGGACGCCGTCCCTAACCCCGGTTGTGATTGATTGCCATCATTGATCGTCGAAGCCGAACGGTGCGGCATCGCGCCGCCAATCGTCAGCCAGAATGTCGCGCCCCACCGGCGGGACCGCCCGGGCAGTGCAGGCTGGGCGATTGCACAGTCGACAGGTGACACCGATCGGGGTCGGATCAGGCAAGGCGGTGCTGGCATAGACCAGTTTCGGCGCGTGTTCGGCCGCGCAGGCCAGCGCAATTGCCCGCAGCATCGGCGGACGGCCAAAATCGCCGCCCCCCGCACGCACGGTGCGGGCAATCGAAAAGAACCGCTGGCCATCGGGCAGTTCGAGCAACTGGGTGGTGATTTCGCCGGGGTTGCGAAACACCGAATGGACGCTCCACAGCGGGCAACCGCCGCCATGCGCTGCAAACGGAAAGCCCGCCCCGTCCAACCGCTTGGACACATTGCCGGCCGGATCGACCCGGATGAAGAAGAACGGCACCCGCAGCATCCCGGGCTTGTTCAGCGTGGTCAGCCGGTGGGCGACTTGTTCAAAGCTGGTGCCAAATACCCGGCCCAGCGCCTCGATATCATAACCGCGCGCTTCGACCGCGCGGGCGAAGCGATCATACGGCATCAGGATCGCTGCCGCGCCATAACTGGCCAGTGCGCGCCGGACCAGCGCCGCGGCGGTCGGGCTGGTGAATTCCTCCGCCCGGATCACGGTGGCGATTTCGCTGCGCAGCGCGGTGTAGGCGATATGTGTTGCCACCTGAAAGGCGCGGCTGGCGGCGTCCAACGTATCGTCGATCAACAGTTGTTCATTGTGCCGATCATACCGGCGCACGGCATCCATCATCACGTCTGGCGGCAGGAAGCGCACCCGCACCCCGGTGGTTGCGCGCAGCCATTCTTCGGCGCTGCCGCGCTTGGCGATTTCGGCGGCCAGTTCTTCGGCGCGGGTATCGATGGCGTGGAAGTAATTGCGCTCCCGGGCCACGAACCGGCGGGCTTCGGCCACGGGATCATGTTCATCGGGGCTGTCGCGGCGTTCGGCCAGCATCCGTTGTTCGCGGGTATAGGCCGAATGCAGCCGCAATAGCGCTTCGCTGATCCCGGGGAAGCTGGTGGCCAGATCGGCCACTTCCAGCGCGGGCAGATCGATATCGGCAAAGATCGGATCGCGCAGAGCCGCACCAATCCGCTTGGCATAATCTTCGGCATCGTCGCCAGCAAATTCGCCGAGATCGAATTTGTAGCTTTTGGCCAGCCGCAGCAGCAGATCGGCGGTCAGCGGGCGCTGGTTGCGTTCCAGCAGCGCAACATAGCTGGGCGAAATCTGCAGATCCGCCGCCATCGCCTGTTGGGTCAGCCCCAGTTCGCGGCGTAGGCGCTTGAGGCGCGGGCCAAGATAGAGCGGGCGAGATTCGGCCATGGATGCCTTTTGTCATGCCTACACAACTTTACAAGGAAAAGTTGTAAAGCGTTACAAGCTGACATCACGGCGTCTTTTGCGCGCTGGCCGAACGCGGCATTTCATCCCCATGAACAGTCCGGCTTGCCCGGATCAGCGATAAAGGGACACGCCATGACGTATCAGCAGACCATTGCCGAAGCCGGGCACGAAATCGGCCGCTTCGCACAGACGTGGAGCGGGATCGAAGCTGAATCGGTAGCGCGTATGCGGCTGCAGAACCGGTTCAAGACCGGGCTGGATATCGCACGCTATACCGCCAAGATCATGCGCGAAGACATGGCTGCTTATGATGCCAATCCGGCCAATTATACCCAGTCGCTGGGTTGCTGGCATGGCTTCATCGGCCAGCAGAAGATGATTTCCATCAAGAAGCACTTCGGCAGCACCAAGGGGCGCTACCTGTACCTGTCAGGCTGGATGGTGGCCGCGCTGCGCAGCGATTTCGGGCCGCTGCCGGACCAGTCGATGCACGAAAAGACCACCGTGCCGATGCTGATCGAAGAACTCTACACCTTCTTGCGGCAGGCTGATGCCCGCGAACTGGGCGGCCTGTTCCGCGATCTGGATGCTGCCCGCGCTGCAGGGGATGAAGTCAAGGCCAAGCAAGTGCAGGCCGCGATCGATGGCCATCAGACCCACGTGGTGCCGATCATCGCCGATATCGATGCCGGGTTCGGCAATGCCGAAGCCACCTATCTGCTGTCAAAGCAGATGATCGAAGCGGGCGCGTGCTGCATCCAGATCGAAAACCAGGTTTCCGATGAAAAGCAGTGCGGCCACCAGGATGGCAAGGTGACCGTCCCGCACGAAGACTTCCTCGCGAAGATCCGCGCGGTGCGGTATGCGTTCATGGAACTGGGCGTGGAAGACGGCGTGATCGTCGCCCGCACGGACTCGCTGGGGGCAGGGCTGACCAAACAAATCGCCTTCACCCGCGAAGCTGGCGACATTGGCGATCAGTACAACAGCTTCCTCGATTGTGATGAAGTGGATGCTGGCAGCATCGGCCACGGTGACGTGCTGATCAGCCGCAACGGTAAACTGCTTAAGCCCAAGCGCCTGCCCAGCAACCTCTATCAGTTCCGCTCGGGCACCGGCGAAGATCGCTGCGTGCTGGACTGCATCACGTCACTCCAGAACGGTGCAGACTTGCTGTGGATCGAAACCGAAAAGCCGCACATCGGCCAGATCGGCGGGATGGTTGACCGGATCCGCGAAGTGATCCCCAATGCCAAGCTGGTCTATAACAATTCGCCCAGCTTCAACTGGACGCTGAACTTCCGTCAGCAGGTGTTCGATGCGTGGACCGCCGCCGGCAAGGACGTTTCGGCCTATGACCGGGCCAAGCTGATGAGCGTGGACTATGACGGCAGCGAATTGGCGAATGAGGCCGATGAGCGCATCCGCACCTTCCAGCGCGATGCCGCGGCGCAGGCCGGGATTTTCCACCACCTGATCACCTTGCCAACCTATCACACCGCGGCGCTCAGCACCGATAATCTGGCTAAGGAATACTTTGGCGAGCAGGGCATGCTGGGTTACGTCAAGAACGTCCAGCGGCAGGAAATCCGCCAGGGGATCGCCTGCGTGAAGCACCAGAACATGGCCGGCAGTGATATCGGCGATGATCACAAGGAATACTTCGCTGGCGAAGCCGCGCTCAAGGCGGGTGGCAAAGACAATACGATGAACCAATTTGCCGCGGCCTGATCCGGCTGCTGGTAACCAGTTTGCGGCCGGAACGCCGCTAGAGACTTCCTGGGGAGGAAGTTTGGCCCGTCACGCGCCCCTTTCGCGTGACGGGCCATTTCTTTGCGGCGCGAAGCGGGCTAGGGGCTGGGGCCATGTTGCGCCTCAACGAACTGAAATTGCCGCTGGACCATGCGGCCGAAGACTTGCCCGCCGCTATTTGCGCGCGACTGGGCATCAATCCGGCCGACCTTGAACGCTTTACCGTGGTCAAGCGCGGTAACGATGCCCGCAAGAAATCGGCGATCCAGCTGGTCTATGCGGTGGATGTGGTGGTGGCCGATGAAGCGGCCGTGCTGGCCCGCCACGCTGGCGATCACAACGTGCGCCCCACGCCCGATACCAGCTACAAGTTCCCGACCCACGCCCCGGCTGATTGGGCGGGTGAACGCCCGGTGGTGATCGGGGCGGGGCCATGCGGGTTGCTGGCCGCGCTGGTGCTGGCGCAAATGGGGTTTCGCCCGATCGTGATCGAACGCGGCAAGGCCGTGCGCGAACGTACCAAGGATACGTGGGGGCTATGGCGCAAAAGCGTGCTGACGCCGGAAAGCAACGTGCAGTTCGGCGAAGGCGGGGCGGGCACCTTTTCGGATGGCAAGCTCTATTCGCGGATCAAGGACCCCCGGCATCTGGGGCGCAAGGTGCTGGTCGAATTCGTCAAGGCCGGCGCGCCCGACGATATCCTGACCGAAGCCCACCCGCATATCGGCACGTTCCGGCTGGTGACGATGGTGATGAGCATCCGCGAAACCATCGAAAGCCTTGGCGGCGAATACCGGTTTGGCACGCGGGTGGATGATTTCGCGGTGGAAGCGGGGGCTGATGGGCAACAGCAGCTTACCGGGCTGCACTTGTCGACCGGCGAGTTCCTGCCGTGCCGCCACGTGATCATGGCGGTGGGCCATTCGGCGCGCGATACGTTTTACAAGCTTCACGAACGCGGCATCTATGTCGAGGCCAAGCCGTTTGCCATCGGGGTGCGGATCGAACACCCGCAAAGCTGGATCGACAAGGCGCGCTATGGCCCGGCCGCGGGAAACAAGATCCTTGGCGCGGCGGCGTATTCGATAGCGCACAAGGCCTCGAACGGGCGCAGCGTCTATTCGTTCTGCATGTGCCCGGGCGGGCGGGTGGTGGCCGCCACTAGCGAGGAAGGCCGGGTCGTCACCAACGGGATGAGCCAATATTCCCGCGCCGAATTCAACGCCAATTCGGGGTTGGTGGTGGATATTACCCCCGAACGCGATTTCCCCGGTCACCCGCTGGCGGGCGTGGAATTGCAGCGCCAGCTGGAATCGCTGGCGTTCGTCGCCGGGGGATCGAACTATCAGGCGCCGGGGCAAAAAGTGGGCGATTTCCTGAACCGTGTGCCGTCGAGCGAATTTGGCGTGGTTACGCCATCGTACAAGCCGGGGGTCAAGCTGACCGACCTATCGGAATGCCTGCCCGATTTCGTGACCGAGGCGATCCGCGAAGCCTTGCCCGTGTTCGGGCGACAAGTGCCCGGGTATGATCACCCCGATGTGGTGATGACCGGCGTTGAAACCCGCACTTCATCGCCCATTCGCATCAGGCGCGGGGCCGATTGCCAATCGATCAACACCCGCGGCCTGTATCCGGCGGGTGAAGGCGCAGGTTATGCCGGGGGGATTCTCTCCGCAGCGGTCGACGGGATCAAGGTGGCCGAGGCGCTGGCGCTGGAACTGGTGCCGGCGTGACAATTGCTGCTCTCGTCATTGCGAGCGTAGCGAAGCAATCTAGGGCGGTTTGCGCATCCCTGGATTGCCGCGGGGCTGCGCCCCTCGCAATGACGAAGGTATGGGAATGACCGAAGCGTTTGACGCGATCATCCTCGGTGCGGGCGCGGCGGGGATGATGTGCGCCGCGGTGGCGGGGCAGCGGGGCAAGCGCGTGGCGCTGCTCGATCATGCCGAAGCGCCGGGCAAGAAAATCCTGATTTCGGGGGGCGGGCGGTGCAATTTCACCAATCGCCATACCGCGCCCGATCGGTATCTTTCGGCCAATCCGCATTTCGCCAAATCGGCGCTCAGCCGCTACACCCCGGCCGATTTCATTGCACTGGTCGATCGCTATGGCATCGCATGGCATGAAAAGACGCTGGGGCAGCTGTTCTGCGATCAATCGGCCCGGCAGATCGTGGCCTTGCTGCTGGAAGAATGTGCCAAGGGCGGAGTTGACCTGCGCTGCGGCGGGCCGGTGGGTGAAGTGCGCCATGCCGATGGGCTGTATCACGTGGCGCATGGCGCGCGCTTGCTGACGGCCCCCGCGCTGGTCATCGCCACCGGCGGGCCATCGATCCCGCAGATGGGGGCCAGCAGCTTTGCCTATGATCTGGCGCGGCAGTTCGGCCTGAAAGTGGTGGAACCGCGCCCCGCGCTGGTGCCGCTGACGCTGGGCGGGGACGATGTGCTGTTCCGCGAACTGTCGGGCGTTTCGGCCGATGTGGTGGCCAAATGCCACAAGGCGGCGTTCCGCGAAGCGGCGCTGTTCACCCACCGCGGGTTGTCTGGTCCGGCGATCCTGCAAGTATCGTCCTACTGGAAGCGTGGTGACAGCGTGGGGATCGATTTCCTGCCCGATCGCGGCCCGGACTGGCTAATCGAGGCCAAACGCGCGCAACCGCGCGTTCGGCTGAAAAAGCTGCTGGGCGATGCCTTGCCCGAACGGTTGGCGGCGCGGCTGGTCGAACTGTTGGGGGTGGATGGCGAATTGGGGCAACTGCCGGATAAGCCGCTGCGCGCCGCCGAAGCCCGGCTGGGCGATTGGCGGTTCACCCCCAACGGTAGCGAAGGGTTCGCCAAGGCCGAAGTGACCGCCGGCGGGATCAGCACTGTGGATTTGTCCAGCCAGACGATGGCGGCGCGGCGGGTGCCGGGGCTGTACGCCATTGGCGAGGCGGTGGACGTCACCGGGTGGCTGGGCGGCTATAACTTCCAGTGGGCCTGGGCCAGCGGCTGGGCGGCGGGCCAAGCGATTTAAGCACGCTGGCGGCCCTGCGCACTGCCAAGCCCATTGCCAATTTTAATTGAGCGGTTAAACGAGTCGTCAAACAGATTCCACGGAGGGGATTCATGGCGCTCAAGACACGCATTACCGAACTGCTCGGGATCGAGCATCCGATCGTTCAGGGCGGGATGCAGTGGGTGGGCACCGCCGATATGGCCGCTGCCGTTTCGAACGCGGGTGGCCTTGGTATCATCACCGCGCTGACCCAGCCCAGCCCGGCCGCGCTGGCGGCGGAAATCGAACGCTGCAAGGGCATGACTGCCAAGCCGTTCGGGGTGAACATCACCGTGTTCCCGACAATCAATCCGCCCGATTACAAAGCCTATGCCCAGGCGGTGATCGATGGCGGGGTGAAAGTGGTTGAAACCGCCGGCACCCCAGCCGTGCGCGAAATCTGGGAACAGTTGAAACCCCACGGGATCAAGATCCTGCACAAGTGCACCGCGGTGCGACACGCGGTGTCGGCGGAAAAGGCCGGGGTTGACGTGATCTCGATCGACGGGTTCGAATGTGCCGGGCATCCGGGTGAAGACGATATTCCGGGCCTGATCCTGATCCCCGCTGCGGCGGATAAGGTGAAGATCCCGCTGCTCGCCAGCGGCGGGTTCGGCGATGGCCGCGGGCTGGCCGCGGCGCTGGCGCTGGGCGCCGAAGGGATTAACATGGGCACCCGGTTCTGCGCCACGGTTGAAGCGCCGATCCATCAGAACTTCAAGCAGGCGATGGTCGACAACGACGAACGCGCCACCGCGCTGATTTTCCGCAGCTATCGTAACACCGCCCGCGTCGCCAAAAACGGCATTGCGCAGGCAGTGGTTGCCGCCGAAGCCGAAGGCAAGCCGTTCGAAGCGGTGGCCGATCTGGTCAAGGGCGTGCGCGGGCGCGAAGGGTTGACCACCGGCGATACCGAACACGGGATCTGGACAGCAGGCATGATTCAAGGCCTAATCCATGATATTCCCACCTGTCAGGAACTGGTGAGCCGCATTGTCGGCGATGCCGAACAGATCATCCGGGACCGTCTGGCCAGCAAGCTGGCCTGATCCCGATCCGCATAAGGAGCATACCAATGGCCGAAGCTTATATCATCGACGCTTGCCGCACCCCCCGCGGCGTGGGCAAGCCCGGCAAGGGCGCACTTTCGCACCTGCACCCGCAGCATCTTGCCGCCACCGTGCTGAAAGCGCTGAAGGACCGCAACAATCTTGATACCTCGACCGTCGATGACGTGATCTGGTCGACCTCGTCGCAGAACGGCAAGCAGGGCGGCGATCTGGGCCGTATGGCCGCGCTCGCCGCTGGCTATGACATCAGCGCATCGGGCATGACGCTCGACCGGTTCTGCGGCGGTGGCATCACTTCGGTGAACCTGGCCACGGCGGCGGTGATGTCGGGCATGGAAGATTGCGTGATCGCCGGCGGCACCGAAATGATGAGCTTCACTTCGGCCTATGGCGCGGAACTGGCCAACGCCGGGATCAAGCCGCTGGGCATGGGTTCGGGCAACCCCGAACTGGACGTGCTGCACCCGCAATCGCACCAGGGCGTCTGCGGCGATGCGATCGCGGCGATGGAAGGCATCCCGCGTGAAGCGCTGGACGCGCTGGCGCTGGTATCGCAGGAACGTGCCGACCGCGCGATCCGCGAAGGCCGCTTCGATAAATCGCTGATCACGGTGTACAACCCCGATGGCAGCGTGGCGCTGGACCGCGAAGAATTCCCGCGCCCGGAAACCACCGCCGAAGGGCTTGCGAGCCTGAAGGCCAGCTTTGATGGCATTGCTGACTTTGACATTGGCGGCACCACGTTCCGCAAGCAGATCCAGCGTCGTTATCCCGATCTGAACTGGAAGGGCGTGCACCATGCTGGCAACAGTTCGGGCGTGGTTGATGGCGCGGGTGCAGTGCTGCTCGCTTCGAAGGCCTATGCCGATAAGCACGGCCTTAAGCCGCGCGGCCGCGTGGTGGCTTATGTCAACTGCGGCGATGATCCCACGCTGATGCTCAACGCCCCGGTTCCGGCGGCGAAGAAGGTGCTCGAAAAGGCCGGGCTGAAGAAGGAAGACATCGACGTTTTCGAAATCAACGAAGCCTTCGCGGTGGTGGCTGAAAAGTTCATCCGCGATCTTGATCTCGATCGCACCAAGGTCAACCCGAACGGCGGCGCGATGGCGCTGGGCCACCCGATCGGTGCTACCGGTTCGATGCTGATCGGCACCGCGCTGGATGAACTGGAACGCATCAATGGGCGTTATGGCCTGATTACGATGTGTGCGGCGGGCGGCATGGCCCCGGCAATCATCATCGAACGCCTCGATTAAGCACGAAACAGGCAATTTT
>JBDKLL010000069.1:0-4294 GCA_039795595.1 Pseudomonadota bacterium | reverse complement strand
TCTCGAACGCATCGAGCGCGGCGATCTGCTTGTCCGCGGCTTCGTCGCGGGTTTTACCCCACGTGATCAGCTTGGCGATCATCGGATCGTAGAACATCGAAACTTCGCCGCCTTCATAGACGCCGTCATCCACCCGCACCCCATCAATGCCGCGGCGGCCGTTGGCGGCGCCATCATCCTGCCAGCCATCGACCGGCGGGTTATAGCGCACCAGTCGCCCGGTGCTGGGCAGGAACCCGCGGTACGGATCTTCAGCATAGACGCGGTTTTCGATCGCCCAGCCATCGATCTTCACATCGTCCTGCCCGAACGCCAGCTTTTCCCCGGCCGCCACGCGGATCATCTGTTCGACCAGATCGATCCCGGTAATGCATTCGGTAACCGGGTGCTCCACCTGCAAGCGGGTGTTCATTTCAAGGAAGTAGAAGCTTTCCCCGCTCGGGTCCGCGCCCGAAACGATCAGTTCAACCGTGCCCGCGCTGTAATACCCCACCGCCTTGGACAGGGCGACGCACTGTTCGCCCATCGCCTTGCGCATCTTTTCGGAAACGAACGGCGATGGCGCTTCTTCCACCACCTTCTGGTGGCGGCGCTGGATCGAACATTCGCGTTCGTTGAGGTACAGCACATTGCCGTGCTGATCGCCCAGGATCTGGATTTCGATGTGGCGCGGATTGAGGATGAACTTTTCGATAAACACGCGGTCATCGCCGAACGAGTTCAGCCCTTCGCGCTTCACGCTTTCAAAGCCTTCGCGCACGTCCTTTTCGGTATAGGCCAAGCGCATGCCCTTGCCGCCGCCGCCGGCGCTGGCCTTCATCATCACCGGATAGCCGATCTCATTCGAGATACGCACCGCGTGTTCGGTATCCTCGATCTCGCCCACAAAACCGGGGACGACGTTGACGCCGGCTTCCTTGGCCAGCTTCTTAGATTCGATCTTATCACCCATCGCCGCGATTGCATTCACCGGGGGGCCGATAAACGCGATACCTTCGGCGGCCAGCGCTTCGGCAAAACTGGTGCGTTCGGACAGGAAACCATAGCCCGGATGCACCGCTTCGGCGCCCGTCTGCTTGCACGCGGCAATGATTTTGTCTGCAATCAGATAGCTCTGCGCCGCGGGTGAAGGCCCGATGTGCACGGCTTCATCGGCCATCTGCACGAACGGCGCGCGCGCATCGGCATCGGAATAGACGGCCACCGTCTGGATGCCCATGCGCCGCGCGGTCTTGATCACCCGGCACGCGATTTCGCCACGGTTGGCGATAAGGATCTTCTTGAACATTCTAACTACCCTTCAATCGCTCAGGCTTCGAGCGGCGGCATATTGTGGCCCAGCAGGCGGAGCATATCGGCGGCACATTCGACCACGTTGGAACCCGGCCCATAGATCCCCTGCACCCCGGCTTCGCGCAGGAAATCATAATCCTGCGGCGGGATCACCCCGCCCGCGACAACCTTGATATCGGCGCGGCCGGCGGCTTTCAGGTGGCCGATCAGTTCGGGGATCAGCGTCTTGTGTCCGGCGGCCAGCGAACTGGCGCCCACGGCATCGACATCCTGTTCAAGCGCCAGTTGTGCCGCTTCTTCCGGGGTCTGGAACAACGGGCCGCTGGTCACGTCAAAGCCCATGTCGGAAAAGGCAGAGGCAATCACGTTCGCGCCGCGATCATGGCCATCCTGCCCCATTTTGGCCACCAGCATCCGCGGCTTGCGGCCCAGTCGGCGGGTTACGGCTTCGACCCCGTCAACCACCTGCTGATAGCGGTTATCGGCGGCATAGGCCGCGCCATAGACGCCCTTGACCGGGGTGGGCACGGTGCCGTGGCGGCCGAACACGGCCTCCATCGCATCGGAAATTTCCCCCAGCGTGGCGCGTTCGCGCGCGGCATCGACGGCCAGCGCCAGCAGATTGCCGCCACCCTTTGCCCCTTCAGTGAGCGCAGCAAGCGCGGCGCGGCATTTCGCCTCATCGCGGGTTTCACGTACCCGCTTGAGCCGGGCAATCTGCGCTTCACGAACGGCGTGGTTATCCACTTCCAGCGTTTCAAGCTGATCTTCGCTGGCAAGGCGGTACTTGTTGACTCCAACGATCACGTCTTCGCCCTTGTCGACCCGGGCTTGGCGCGCGGCGGCGGCTTCTTCGATCATCGCCTTGGGCCAGCCGGCGGCAACGGCCTTGGCCATCCCGCCTTGCGTCTCGACGCGCTCGATGATCTCCCACGCCTTGTCGACCAGTTCCTGCGTCAGCGCTTCGATGTAGTACGACCCGCCCAGCGGATCGACCACGCTGGTCATCCCGGTTTCTTCCTGGATCACGATCTGGGTGTTGCGGGCAATCCGGGCCGAAAAGTCGGTCGGCAGCGCAATCGCTTCGTCCAACGCGTTGGTGTGCAGCGACTGCGTGCCGCCCAGCATTGCGGCCATTGCCTCGATCGTAGTGCGGATCACGTTGTTATAGGGATCCTGCTCTTGCAGGCTGACGCCCGAGGTCTGGCAATGGGTGCGCAGCATCTTGCTGCGTTCGTCCTTGGCGCCAAGGTTGGTCATCACCCGGTGCCACAGCACGCGCGCCGCGCGCAGCTTGGCCACTTCCATGAAGAAGTTCATACCGATGGCGAAAAAGAAGCTCAGCCTCCCGGCAAACTTGTCGATATCAAGGCCCGAGGCCACGCCATACTTCACGTATTCCATGCCATCGGCGATGGTGAAGGCCAGTTCCTGAACCTGCGTCGCCCCGGCTTCCTGCATGTGGTAGCCGGAAATCGAAATGCTGTTGAATTTCGGCATCTTGGCGCTGGTAAAGGCAAAGATATCCGAAATGATCCGCATGCTGGGTTCGGGCGGATAGATATAAGTGTTGCGGACCATGAACTCTTTCAGAATGTCGTTCTGAATGGTTCCGTCGAGTTGTTCAGTGGGAACCCCTTGTTCCTCCCCCGCGACGATGAAGAACGCGAGGATCGGGATCACCGCGCCGTTCATCGTCATCGAAACCGACATTTCGCCCAGCGGAATGCCGTCGAACAGGATCTTCATGTCCTCGACGCTGTCGATCGCCACCCCGGCCTTGCCGACATCGCCCACCACCCGCGGGTGATCGCTATCATAGCCGCGGTGGGTGGCCAGATCGAACGCCACTGACAAACCCTTTTGCCCCGCCGCCAGATTGCGGCGGTAAAAAGCGTTCGATTCTTCGGCCGTCGAAAAACCCGCATACTGGCGGATCGTCCACGGCCGCCCGGCATACATCGAAGCCCGCACCCCGCGGGTGAAGGGCGCGAAGCCCGGCAGGCCGGGATCGGCGGTTACGTCAGCCGCCGTATAGAGCGGTTTCACGTCGATCCCTTCGGGCGTGTGCCAGGTCAGGTCTTTGCCCTTGACCTCTTTTGCCGCCGCGGCCTGCCAGTCTTCGATCTTTGCCATCATGCTTACCTTTGGAGTACTTACTTGCCCTGGAAGTTGGGCTTGCGCTTTTCGAGGAACGAACGCCCGCCTTCGGCCGCATCCGCGCTCGATCCCGCCACGCGCTGCCCTTCGGCTTCGGCAAGCAGCGTATCGGCCAGCCCGTGTTCAAGGCTGGTCAGGATGTTCTTGCGCATCGTCGCGTAAGACAGCGTTGGCCCCGCGGCGAGCCGCGCCGCCAGCGCCTGAACTTCACCGGCCAAGGCATCGTCTTCAGTGCACTGGTAGATCAGGCCCCAATCTTCGGCCTGCTGGCCCATGATCTTTTCGCCCAGCATCATCATCCGGGTGGCGCGGGCCTTGCCGATCAGGCGCGGCAGGAACCACGTGGAACCGCCATCAGGCACCAGACCGATGTTGACGAAGGCCTGCAGGAAATACCCGCTCTTGCCCGCCAGCACGAAATCACCGACCAGCGCGATCGAGCAGCCAACCCCAGCCGCTGCGCCTTGCACCGCGGTGATGATCGGCATTTCCAGCCGCGCCAGCTTCATGATCATCGGGTTATATTTTTGCGTCAGCGCGATGTAGCTGCCCTGCCCGCCGGTAACCGGACGATCGCCGCGGGCAGCAAGGTCAGCGCCCGAACAGAACGCCCGGCCTTCACCCTTGATCACCAACACGCGGGCATCGCCCAACCGGTCAAGCGCATCGGAAATATCGTCCGCCATGTCGAGCGAACAGGCGTTAAGCCGTTCGGGCCGATTGAGCGTGATCGTGGCGATCTGGTTGGCGATCTCAAGCTTGATCGTTTCGTAGGTCATGCGCAGTCCTCTCTCCAACGGGCGCTCAATGCGCCTCTTTCGGGGTTTCCATGATTTCGGTC
>JBDKLL010000068.1:0-18826 GCA_039795595.1 Pseudomonadota bacterium | reverse complement strand
TAACTGGTCGGCCAGATCGGCCGCGCGGGTATCGGCCGAAAACTCGAACGCAGAATCCCCAACCGCAAAGTTGAAGCCCATCTTGCGCCCGGTCGAAATCCGGTCGAGTTCCTCTTGCCCCAGCGCGCCTTCGCCCGATGCTACCAGCGCCATTTCGCCCAACGTGACGTACGCCGCGTCGGTGGGGGCAAAGGCCCGATATCCTGCCCCAAACCGCACTTTAAGCGTAACCCGCCCCGGTTCATCCGTGGTCGGCCACAACAGCACTTTAACCCCGTTGGCAAATTCCAGCCGTTCGATTTCGAGCAGGCCAGATGGCTGCACACTGGTGGGAGACGCGGGCTGGCCGATCGCCGGCAAATCGGCAAACGCCACTGCCTTGCCCGCCAGCCGGGCCTTGGGATCAGCAGCCACCGGTTTGGCCAAGGCCGCCCGCAAGGCGGTTGCATCGGCTTCGCCATCGGCACTGGCGATATAGATCCCGCGCGTCACTTGTCCGGTGAACAGGCTGCGCGTGTGGGCGAGCACCGCTTGCGGGGTGAACAATGGCTTCGAAGCATTGAAGATCGCCTGCACCGTTTCGGGCGCGGCGATCGTTTCGTTGATATCGAGCGCAGTCACCATATCATCCGCCAGTCGCGATCCGGCCAGCAATTGCCGCTGTTCGACGCTGCTTTCAAAGGCCACGTTCATTTCGGCCACTTCGCGGTCGATTTCCGCCTGCGTGGGCGCGGCGGCCAGCGCATCGGCAATCACCGCGCGGGTATCGTCGAGCGCGGCCTGCCAGTTGCCATCAAGCGGCGAAACAAACACGAACGTGGCATCGGCCGAACGCGCCACTTTGTCCTGGCTGACTTGCGCCAGCAGGAAACTGCCCCCGGCGCGCGCACGCGCTTCGAGCCGGCGGTTGATGATCGCCTGCGCTACGGAATCAATCATGATCCCCTGATTATAGGCCACGTTATCGATCAGCGGCCGCCATGGGCGCAGCACCGCATAAGTAATCCCGCGCGGCAGATCCGGTTCAACCAGCACCCGGGTTTCCCCCACCAGCGTGGCCGGATCGCTGCCCGGCGGGGCCACAGGGTCCCCGAACGGCGGGGTTGGCACAGGCTTGCCCGGCCCGCGCCAGTCGCCAAAATACTTGGCCGTCAGCGCGGCAAGTTGCTGGGGATCGATATCGCCCACTGCCACGATCACCGCCCGTTCGGGGCGATACCAGCGTGCATAGAACGCCCGCACACTGGCCGCAGTGGCCCCGCCCAGCGTTTCAAGCGTGCCAATCACCGGCCGCACCGCCAGCTTTTGCCCGGCGAACAAAGTGGCCTGCGTGGCATCGCCAACGCGTTCGGCCGTGCCGCCGCGTTCGCGCTTTTCCGCCAGCACGATCGGCACATCGGTGCGAACATTCGCCGCACTGAGCGCCGGCGCGGTAATCATGCCCGAAAGCAGCTTGAAACTTTCGTCCAGCGCCGCCGGGGTTACGCCCGGCAGGTCAAGCTTGAAGGTGGTGCTGATCGGCCCGGTGATGGCGTTGGTATCGCTGCCGAAGGTTGCCCCCAACCGCTGCCACGTGGGGATGGCCTGCCCTTCGCCAAGGTATTTCGATTGGCGGAACACCAGATGTTCGATCAGATGGGCATAACCGCGTTCGCTGTCAGTTTCGTACAGTGAACCGACATCCATGCGGATCCGGATCGAAACCTGCCCCGGCGGCACGCCATTGCGGCGCACGGCATAACGCACGCCATTGGGCAGTTCGCCGAACACCCATTCCTTGTCCTGCGGGATATCGCTGCCGCGATAGAGCCACGGCCCGCGATCCTTTGGGGCCGGCACCGCCGCGATCGCCGGTTGCGGGGCCGCCAGCGCCATTGGGGCCGGCAACACCAGCGAAACCGGCATGAACACGCAAAACAGGCGCAGCAGGGGAAGTTTCAGTCGCATGGGCAAAGGTATAGGCAGCCAGAGTGTGAAGGACCAGTGAATAGCGAACCCCGAAAATCGGGATTTGGCGCGCGCCCTGCACCACAAAAAGGCGCACAAACACGCCGCTGCGCACTTGACCCGCCCGGTCCTGCGCCTACATCCGCTGCATCATGTTTATCGAAACCGAAACCACGCCGAACCCGGCCACGCTGAAGTTCCTGCCCGGCGAACAGGTCATGGCAGTGGGCACCCGCGAATTCCGCGACGACGACGAAGCCGCCGCTTCTCCGCTGGCCGAAGCGCTGTTCAGCCTTGGCGACGTGACCGGGGTGTTCTTTGGCCGCGATTTCATCTCGGTCACCGCGGCCCCCGGAGTCGAATGGGCCGGGCTCAAGCCGCAAGTCGTGGCGATGCTGCTCGATCATTTCGTCACCGGCGCGCCACTGCTGCGCACGCCAGATGCCAGCGGCATCGCCGTGCCGGCCGAAGATGACGATTTCGGCGATGATCCGGCCGATGCCGATGTGGTGCTGCAGATCCGCGAACTGATCGAAACCCGCGTGCGCCCGGCCGTGGCCAACGATGGCGGGGATATCGTCTATCGCGGGTTCCGCGAAGGCGTGGTGTTCTTGACGATGCAGGGGGCCTGTTCAGGGTGCCCATCATCCACCGCGACGCTCAAGAACGGGATCGAAACGCTGCTTAAGCATTACGTGCCCGAAGTTATCGAAGTCCGCGCGGCCTGACGCCGCGCAACACTGCATTCAGGGGGAGCTTATACCATGACCCAGCCACTGGCTGATGCCGCACTCGACCAACTGTTCCGGGCCGCGCGGTCCTATAACGGCTATCTCGACAAGCCGGTATCGGCGGATCAACTGCGCGCGATCTGGGATCTGATGAAAATGGGGCCGACTTCGGCCAACCAGTTGCCCGCACGACTGGTCTGGTGCACCAGCCAGGATGCCAAGGAAAAGCTGGCCGCCTGCACCATGCCGGCCAATGGGGCCAAGATCCTGTCGGCCCCGGTCACGGTGATCGTGGCGATGGACACCCAGTTCCACGAACAGTTGCCGTGGCTGTTCCCGCACGCGGACGCGAAAAGCTGGTTCACCGGCAACGATGCGCTGCGCGAACGTTCGGCACTGCTGAACACCACGTTGCAGGCAGCCTATTTCATCGTTGCTGCCCGCGCGCTTGGGCTTGATACCGGGCCGATGACCGGGTTTTCCAACGAAGCCGTCGATGCTGCATTCCTTGCTGACACCCCCGATTACAAATCGGTGATGATTTCCACGCTGGGTTATGGCGATCCCGCCAGCATCTTCGATCGCAGCCCGCGGCCCGATTTCGATACCTTCAACCGGATCGCGTAACGCGCTAGACTGCGGCAGTGAAAACTCTGGTTATCGACTGCGCGACCGAAGCCTGTTCGGCCGCCCTGTTCGGCGGTGATCGCCTGATCGCCGGGGACTGGCGAATGCTGGGCCGTGGCCATGCCGAACAATTGGTGCCGATGATTGCCGCGCTGCCCGACAACGGCCGGGCCGATCGGATCGTCGTGGCGCTTGGCCCGGGCAGCTTTACCGGCGTGCGCGTGGGCCTGGCCGCGGCGCGCGCGCTGGCGCTGGCATGGGCCGTGCCGCTGGCCGGATATGCCACGCCAACGCTGATCGCGGCAATGGCCCGCGCCCGCCACGGCACAGCAGCACAGTCCATGCCGCTGACTGTGGCGATGACCGGCGGCCATGGCGAATGGTTCGTGCAACAGTTCGATGCCGCAGGCACAGCCACCAGCGCAATCGCATCGCTGCCACCCGCAGCGGCGCTGGCCGGCAGTGCCGGGCTGGTGGCCGGCAGCCAGGCCGAAGCCCTGGTTGCGGCACGCGGCAGCGGCACCGCGATCGAACTGTGGCCCGATGCGCGGGCTTTTCCGCTGCTTGCCGCAACCGACCTGATGGATCAGGTCCACCCGCTTTATGGCCGTGCGCCGGATGCCAAGCTGCCAACTGGTGCCGGTAACGCCGGTGCCGGTAACGGATGACGCCGCCTCCAGCCCTGCCCCCGGCCCCGGCGCACGATGATATCGACCGGATCATGGCGGTGATGGCGGTGGCGTTTGATCCTGAATACGGCGAAGCATGGTCGCGCCGGCAAGTCGAAGACGCGATGCTGTTCGGCGCGTGTCACTATGGCCTGATTAATGATCGCGGATTGCCGCCCCAACCCGAAGAACCAACTGCCGGGTTTTATCTGGCCCGTAATGGATACGAAGAAGCCGAACTGTTACTACTTGGCGTTGCCCCCGAATTTCGCCGCCGGGGACTGGGGCAAATACTGCTGGAACGATTCGCCCAAGTATCCAGCGATCTGGGCGCAAATCGCCTGTTGCTTGAAATGCGCCGCGGCAACCCGGCTGAAATTCTTTATCGTAATTTCGGTTTCGAACAAATCGGCGAGCGCCCTAATTACTACCGCTCTGCCAATGGAAATCGGCTTGATGCGCTGACTTTTTCGCGCTCCGCTTTCTGAAAAGCGCCAGACCACGCCGCGAGATTCTTTGCGGAAGGTAATAATTTTTCAAATAAGAAAGTAATTAATGTTGCCTTAAATTACGGGCGGTATACCCCTCGCACCAGTTATGCATTGTCTCGCAGTTTACTGCTTCAGAACGAAGTGAAAAAGCAGCTTCAAGACAAATGCGATCGCTTGAAGGAAGTTGTCATGGACACGATCCAGATTGACGCAAATGAAACGCTGATCACCTTGACGTCGGATATTGTTGCCGCACACGTCAGCAACAACAGCGTTGCGGTTGATGAACTGCCCACACTGATCAGCAACGTCTATGGCGCGCTGGCGGGGTTGGGCCACGGTGCCCCGGCGATTGAAACAACGCCGCTCAAGCCTGCGGTTTCGGTGCGCTCATCCGTAAAGGCTGACAAGATTACTTGTCTTGACTGCGGAATGGAGCTGAAAATGCTCAAGCGTCATTTGATGACGCACCACGAAATCACCCCGGAAGATTATCGGGCACGGTGGGGTTTGGCGGCAGATTATCCGCTGGTTGCGCCCAATTACGCCGAAACCCGCCGTGATCTGGCCAAAAAGATTGGCCTCGGCCGCAAGCCCGGTGTCAAGCGCGGGCGCAAGCCCAAAGCCTGAACCCCGCGCGGGTTCGCACCAAGGCATTTTATTGCAACTGCGTAGCAGTTGAAGAATTTCCCCGCCCGGCTATGATCGGCGGGGTTATTCTTTTTTCACGGATGGTTCTGTGCATCAGGCAATCGACATCGAAGCGCTTTGCGTGGACCGCGGGCTGCGGATCACCGAACAGCGTCGGGTTATCGCCAAGGTGCTGTCGGAAAGCACCGACCACCCCGACGTGGAAAAGCTGCACGAACGGGCTGCCGCGGTTGATCCCCGGATCTCGATTGCCACGGTCTATCGCACCGTGCGTCTGTTCGAAGAGGCCGGGATCCTTGATCGCCATGACTTTGGCGATGGCCGTTCCCGCTACGAAGCCGCCCCCGAAGCCCACCACGATCACATGATCGATGTGGAAACCGGCAAAGTGATCGAATTCGTCGATCCCGAACTCGAAGCCTTGCAACGCCTGATTGCCGAACGTTTGGGGTATCGCCTCGTCGATCACCGCATGGAACTGTACGGCGTGCGGATCGAACGCGACACCTGATGACACACGCGGCAGCGCTTCCCCGGCAGGTTCCGGTGGGCGGGCAAGTGCGGATCGCGGTCCGCCTGCTGGCCATGCTGGCGCTGTTGTTGGCCGCAGTGCCGCTGTATTACGCCGCACACTTGCTACTGCGCCGCAACCCGGTGCCGCGGCTGTTCCTGCACGGGATCGCCCGGCTGGCAGGGGTGGCGATCACCACCAACGGCGAAAAGGTCCACCGCGGAGCCTTCCTGCTCGCCAACCATGTCAGCTGGATCGATATCCCGGTGTTGGCGGCCACCACCGGCACCGCCTTTGTCGGGCATGATGGACTGGCCTCAATGCCGTTGCTGAAATGGCTGTGCCAGATGAACGATACGGTGTTCGTAGCGCGGCACAATCGCACCAGCGTGGCCCGGCAGGTCGAAGACGTGCGGCGGGCGTTATCGGATACCGGGGCGCTGACCGTGTTTCCCGAAGGCACCACCAGCGATGGCACTGGCCTGTTGGCATTCAAATCATCGCTGCTTTCGGCCCTGGAACCATTGCCCCCCGGCATCGCGGTACAACCAGTGCTGCTGGACTATGGCCCGGATTCGGCTGCGATCGGGTGGGTTGGCACCGAGCATGGGTTGCACAACTTCTTGCGGATTCTGGCCCGCCGCGATCCGGTGCGAATTACTGTCCACTTCCTGCCGGTGCTGTCCGGAGCCGAGCTGGCCAACCGCAAGACCATCGCCGCTGCGGCCCGGCAGGCGCTGCTCGAACGCCTCGTGGGTTAACGCTTCAAATTACCGCGCGTTTGGCGTATCGGCCGCGCCATGTCCGCCTCGCGCCCCCCACAGACCTACCGTGTCAAAAGCTTCGGCTGCCAGATGAACGTCTATGACGGCGAACGCATGGCCGAAATGCTTGGCCAGCAGGGCATCCGCCCCGCCAGTGATGATGAGGACGCCGATCTGGTAGTGCTCAACACCTGCCACATCCGCGAAAAGGCCGCCGAAAAGGTCTATTCCGATATTGGCCGGTTAAAGCGTGATGACGGGTCCAGCCCGCTGATCGCCGTGGCCGGGTGCGTGGCCCAGGCCGAAGGCGAAGAAATCATGGCGCGTGCGCCCGCGGTTAGCATGGTGGTGGGGCCGCAGGCCTATCACCGCCTGCCGGCGATGATCGCAGAAGCTGCGCAAGGACGCCGCGCAGTCGATACCGATATGCCCGCCGAAACCAAGTTCGGCGCCCTGCCCGCCCGGCGCAAAGTTGGCCCCAGCGCCTTCCTGACCGTGCAGGAAGGCTGCGACAAGTTCTGCACGTATTGCGTCGTGCCCTATACCCGCGGGGCCGAAATATCGCGCCCGTTCGCCGATCTGGTGCACGAAGCCCGCCAACTGGTTGAAGCCGGGGCGCGCGAACTCACCCTGCTTGGCCAGAACGTGAATGCGTGGCACGGGACCGACGATAAAGGCCGCACGATCGGGCTGGACGGACTGGCACGCGTGCTTGCCGATATCCCCGAACTGGCGCGGATCCGTTATACTACCAGCCACCCCAACGACATGACCGAAGGCTTGATCGCCGCGCATGGCGATCTGCCCAAACTGATGCCGTTCCTGCATTTGCCGGTGCAGGCCGGAAACGACCGGGTGCTGCGCGCGATGAACCGCAGCCACACCGTGGACAGTTACCTTGCGGTGCTCGACCGGGTGCGCAAAGTGCGCCCGGATATCGCGCTATCGGGCGATTTCATCGTCGGCTTCCCCGGCGAAACCGACGCCGAATTTGAAGATACGCTAAAGCTAGTCGATGCGGTGGGCTATGCCCAGTGTTTCAGCTTCAAGTATTCGCCCCGCCCCGGCACCCCCGCCGCAACGATGGACGGCCAGATCGCCCCGGCGGTGATGGATGAACGCCTGCAACGCCTGCAAGCCGCGCTCAACCGCGATCAAATGGCGTTCAACCAGCGTTCGGTTGGACGGCGCTGCACTGTGCTGGTCGAACGCAAAGGGCGGTATCCGGGCCAGTGGCTGGGCAAATCGCCGTGGTTGCAATCGGTCCATTTCAGCGGCGCTGCGGCGATCGGTGATCTGGTTGAAGTCGATCTGGTTGAAGCCGGGCCGAATTCGCTGGCCGGCGTGCTGGCCGGGTAACCCGGTTCGCTGCCAGTACACGCAAATATCCACCGCCACACCGCGCTGCCGGCTTGTAACCCATCCACCGCGCTCTATCTTCCGAATCGAAGCCGCCTCTGGCTTTACCGAAAGGAGCACGCTGCCCGCTCTATGGCCCGCAAACCCGCCCGCGCCGATCATCAAGCGCCATTCCGCCCCGATTTTGCCCGTCAGGCCCGCGCCGAACTGGAATTTGAGGAAGCGACCATTCTGGGGGCCTTGTTCGGGCAGTTCGATGCCAATCTGGTGCAGCTGGAAAACCGCCTTGGCGTGTACATTTCGGCGCGCGGCAACCGCGTTCAGATCGAAGGCCCCGAAGATGCCGTGGCCCGCGCGCGCGATGTCCTAAAAGGGATGCACCAGCGCCTGATGCAGGGGCAAGACCTTGATGCCGGCGCGGTTGAAGCCCTGATTTCGATGTCCGCCGAACCCACGCTTGAAGGGATCATTGCCGGCAATAGCGGGGATGCCCCGTCGGTGATGATCCGCACCCGCAAAAAAACCATTGTCCCGCGCAGCGCCACGCAGATCGAATACATGAAGGCGCTGGCTTCAACTGACGTGATCTTTGCGCTTGGTCCGGCCGGCACGGGCAAGACATATGTCGCCGTGGCTCAGGCCGTGGCCCAATTGATCACTGGCAGCGTCCAGCGCCTGATCCTGTCGCGCCCGGCGGTGGAGGCCGGTGAACGGCTGGGATTCCTGCCCGGCGACATGAAGGAAAAGGTCGATCCCTACCTGCGCCCGCTTTACGATGCACTGTACGATTGCATGCCGCCCGAACAAGTGGAGCGCCGGATTGCCAGCGGTGAAATCGAAATCGCCCCGATCGCCTTCATGCGCGGCCGCACGCTGGCCGATGCCTTTGTGATCCTGGACGAAGCGCAGAACACCACGCCGGCGCAAATGAAGATGTTCCTGACCCGGTTCGGGATGAACAGCCGAATGGTAATCTGCGGCGATCCCCGGCAAGTTGATATCCCCGGCGGTGATGCGATGAGCGGGCTGGCCGATGCGGTGAAACGGCTCGAAGGGCTGGAAGGCATCGCGGTGACCCGCTTCACCACAGCCGACGTCGTGCGCCACCCGATCGTGGGCCGGATCGTCGAAGCCTACGAAGGCAAAGACGGCTGAACCGGCCCAGGACCGACCATGGATCTTGATATCGCCATCGAAGCCGCGTGGCCCACCCGCCACGATTGGGCCGACCTTGCCGAACGGGCGGCAGCCGCCACGGCAACGGTTGCGCCGGAACTGGCCAATCCGCGCCTGTCGGCCAGCCTGCTGTTCGCCAATGATGCCGAAGTCCACGTGCTGAACCGCGAATGGCGCGCCAAGGACAAACCCACCAACGTCCTGTCGTTCCCGATGCTCGATCGTGCGGACTTGCTGGATCTGGCCACCGCTGGGCCGCCTGAATTGCTGGGCGATATTGCGCTGGCGCTGGAAACCTGCGCGCGCGAAGCCCAGGACAAAGGCATCCCGCTGGATCATCACGCGGTTCACCTGATCGTCCACGGCCTGCTGCATCTGGCCGGGTTGGACCATGAACTTTCCGCCGCTGATGCCCGCGCGATGGAAGCGCTGGAAATAAAGGCGCTTGCCCTGATGGGCATTGCCGACCCATATGGCGATCATTGAGCGCAGCTAGGGAAATGAGCAGGGCGATGCCCGAACCACATTCTGGAGATCCGGACAGTAGGCGCACGCTGTGGCGTGCAGTCCGCAAGTTTTTTGACGGCGGTGATGCCGATCAATCGCTGCGCGCGCAGCTTGAAGAAGCGATCGACGAGCACGAAGAAGAAGCCGGCAGCAGCGCCCCGCGCAACGGCGACCTTTCGCTGCTGGAGCGGCAGATGCTGCGCAACTTGCTGCACTTTTCCGAACACGATGCCGATGACGTGGCGATCCCGCGCGGCGCGATCATTGCCATTCCCGCGGCAGCCAGTTGGGATGAAGTCATCGCCGCGTTTTCACAGCACGGTCATTCGCGCCTGCCGGTCTATGGCGAAACGCTGGATGAAATCGTCGGCATGGTGCTGATCAAGGACGTATTCCCGTTTCTCGCCGCGGGTAAACAGCCCAAGGACTGGAAAACCCTGATGCGCCAGCCCTTGTTCGTGCCGCAGGCGCGCGGCGCACTGGATGTGCTGGCCGATATGCGATCAAGCCGGGTCCACTTGGCCGTGGTGGTCGACGAATATTCCGGCACCGACGGGATCATCACGATCGAGGATCTGGTCGAAGAAATCGTCGGCGAAATCGAGGATGAGCACGACGATGCCCCGCAAGAACTGATCGTGCCGCTGGATGGCGGGATGTGGGAAGCCGATGCCCGCGCCGAACTGGGCCAAGTGGGCCGACGGATCGATCCGCGGCTGGGCGAGGTGGAAGAAGACGTCGATACGCTGGGCGGCCTGGCGTTCCTGCTGGCCGAACAAGTCCCGCCGGTGGGCGCCATTCTGGAACACGATAGCGGCTGGAAGCTGGAAGTGATTGCAGGCAACGAAAAACACGTTACGCGTTTGCGCCTCCACCCGCCGGCTCCCCAGGAAGACCCCGAAGAGTAACCGCCTTGGCCATTCGCCGCCTGCCCCCGCTCCGCGCGATCGAAGCATTCGTGCGCATTGTCCGCCTTGGATCGGCGCGCGCGGCGGCGGACGAATTGGGCCTTTCGCCTTCGGCCTTGTCGCGCCGGGTGGCCGCGCTCGAAGATTTCATCGGCAAGCGCCTGTTCACCCGCCAACATCAAGCGATGAAGCTGACCGACGATGGACAGGCGTTCTACGATGCCGTCAGCCCCAAGTTCGATGAACTGGCTGCCGCGGTCGAAGGGCAGATCGAAAACAGCAAGGTCTTGCGGCTGCATCTGGGCATCCTGCCGCTGTTCGGATCGCAGCGCCTGTTTCCGCGCCTGCCCGAACTGCGCAAGCAGAACCCGCGCCTGCACATCGATTTCGATACCAGCCCGCACCTTGATTCGCGGGTGGGCGACACGCTGGATGCCGCAATCGTGCTGGCCAAGCAGCCCGATCCGCAATTCCATGCGGTGCGGCTGGACCACAACCGGGTCTATGCGTTCACTTCACGCGCGCTGGCCGCGGAAATCGGCACGCACCCCGATGCCGCCACGCTTTCGCGCCAGACGTTCCTGATCCACACCGAACTGCCCGATAGCTTCACTGCTTGGAAACGGGCGCTGGGTATGCCCAAGCTGCAACCCGCCGTGATCGATCATTACGATTCCGGCCAGCTGATCCTCGAAGCCGCCGCCAATGGGCTTGGCATCGCAATCATGCACGATGATCACTTCCACCGCAGCCACGATAGCCGGCTGGCCAAGCTGTTCGATGTGGAAGTGGAAAGCCCCTATTCCTATTGGTTCATCTGCCGCCCGCACTCACTCGAAGTGCGCGCCGTACGGATCTTCCACGACTGGCTGGTGCAAGCCGGGGTTTAATCAGGCAGGATTGGCCGATGGACCGTCGATTCGCTGTTTTTGCGCTGCCGCTTGCCCTGCCCATTGCGCTGATCGCACTAACTGGGGCCAGCAAGCCTGCACCCCGGCACCCCGTGATGAAGCCGGTTGCCGTGATCAAATCCCTGCCCCCGCTGGGCGATACGGTACGGGTGCAGATGGTAACCGCGCTGGGCACGATCGTGCTCGAACTGGATCACAAGCACGCGCCGATCACGGTCGAAAACTTTGTTCGGTATGTGGACGCGCGGCGGTTTGATGGGATGACCTTTTACCGGGCAATGCATCTGGCTTGGGGTGATCAGCCCAACGGTTTGATTCAGGCCGGGCTGCAAGGAAACCCGTTCAAGCTGTTCCCAGCGATTCCGCACGAACCGACCAGCCAGACCGGGCTTTCGCACACCGTTGGCGCGATTTCGATGGCGCGCGGCGCGCCCGGCACCGCCAACGCCGATTTTTCGATCATGCTATCAAACCTGACCAGCCTTGATGCCGATTCGGCTGCGGCCAACCCCGAAACACAGGCAGGCTATGCCGTGTTTGGCCGGGTGGTGGCGGGGATGGATGTGGTTCGCAAGATCTGGGATGCGCCGCTTTCGCCAGATAAAGGCGAAGGGCCGCTGAAAGGCCAGATGCTGGAGCCGCCGGTCAAAGTGCTGAGCGTGCGGCGGATGGCCGAACCGGCGCCGGCAATCACGCCGGCACCGGTTCAAGCGCCTTAGATTAAGAAACAGTCGCTTTCACGATCTTGCCGGGGTTCGCCGGCGGTTCGCCCTTGGGCAGCGCATCGACGTGTTCCATGCCTGCTTCGACCACGCCCCACACGGTGTACTGGCGATCGAGGAACGTTGCATCATCGAAGCAGATGAAGAACTGGCTGTTGGCCGAGTGCGGGTAGCTGGTGCGTGCCATTGAACATACGCCGCGCACGTGCGGTTCGTTGTTGAATTCAGCCTGCAGGTCGGGCTTATCGCTGCCGCCCATGCCGGTCCCCTGCGGGCAGCCACCCTGCGCCATGAAGCCGGGGATTACGCGGTGGAACTTCACCCCATCGTAAAACCCTTCGCTCACCAGTTCCTTGATCCGGGCAACGTGGCCCGGCGCCAGATCGGGGCGCAGCTTGATCTTCACGTCGCCCGTGCCGTTGCCGGTATCAAGCGTCAGGGTCAGGTATTCGTCGGCCATTGGATATCTCTCCTGTGGGAATTGCGACGGGATATAGGCACCTTCCACGCAAAGTCACGCCTTGCCCGGTTGCTTTTGTGCGCGACCGGCCTAGACCACCCGCGATGACTTCCGAGGAATTCGATCCTGCACTGCTTGCCGACGCCGCCCCCGCGGCCGAGCCTGTGCGCGAAAACGACAGCCTCGATGAAGAAAATACCCTGAAAAAAGACTTTGTCCGGCGTGTGCGCGATGCGCTGGAAGCGGGCGAAAACGATACGGTCTATGACCTGGTCGAACCGCTGCACCCGGCCGACGTGGCCGACTTGTTCGAATTGCTCGACGCGGATGATCGCCCGGCGCTGGCCAAGGCGATCAGCGACCTGATGGGCAGCGAGGTCATCGCCGAACTGAACGACCACGTGCGCGAACTGCTGGTCGAATCGCTGCCGGCCGAAACCGTGGCCGATATCGCCGAACAGCTTGAAACCGACGATGCCGTGGCGATGCTGGAAGACCTCGATGAGGACGACCAGCAGGCCGTGCTGGCCGAAATGGAGCCGGAAGATCGCGCCGCGATCGAAACCGCGCTGTCCTATCCCGAGGACTCGGCCGGCCGCCTAATGAGCCGCGATTTCATCGCGGTGCCCGAACACATGACCGTGGGCGACCTGATCGACTTCCTGCGCGAAGGCCACGATCTGGCGAACGAGTTCTGGGAGGTGTTCATCGTCGATGCGCGCTATCACCCGCTGGGCACCTGCGCGCTCAGCTGGATCCTGCGCACCCCGCGCTCGATCGCGCTGACCGATGTGATGAAGCGCGATCAGACGCTGATCCCGGTGACGATGGATCAGGAAGAAGTTGCGCTGCGGTTCCAGAAGTATGCGCTGATTTCAGCCGCAGTGGTTGACGAAGCCGGGCGGCTGGTTGGCCAGATCACCGTCGATGACGTGGTCCACATCATTCAGGAAGAAGCCGGCGAAGACGTCCTGTTGCTGTCCGGTGCCGGCGATGGCGATATCAACGAACCGATTCAGGTCACGATCCGCACCCGGCTGACATGGCTGGCCGTGAACCTTGGCACGGCGGTGATCGCGTCCAGCGTGGTTGGCCTGTTTCAGGGCGCAATCGCCAAGTTCGCATTGCTGGCGGTGCTGATGCCAATCGTTTCGGGCATGGGCGGCAACGCCGGCACCCAAACGCTGGCGGTGATAGTGCGCGCGCTGGCCACCAACCAGCTGACCAGTTCGAACACGTGGCGGATGATCGGCCGCGAATTCACCATTGCCAGCGCTAACGGTCTGGCGCTGGGCGCGCTGATCGGCACCGGGGTGGGCCTGATTTATGGCAACCCGTTGCTGGGCGGGGTGATTGCCTCGGCGATGCTGATCAACAACCTGGTCGCCGGGTCTGCGGGGATCCTTGTCCCAGTCACGCTCGATCGGCTGAAGATTGATCCTGCGGTATCTTCGGCCGTGTTCGTGACGATGGCCACCGATGTCATGGGCTTCTTCAGCTTCCTTGGGCTTGCGGTGCTGAGCGGGCTGGCGGGTTGAACGATGCCGCTGCATCTCACCAAAGTGGCCTATGGGGCGCAAAGCCTCGATGAAATTCGCGGGTGGTTCGCCAATCGCGGCGCTGAAGCGGCGCTAACCACGCGCTATTTACCCAAACGGCACGCCGAAATCGTACCGACCGATGGTTTGGGCAATGGTTCGCTGTTCTGGATTTTCAAGCACCAACTGGTGCTGCGCTCACCGATCCTGCGGTTCGAAGAAGCCGATGGCGGCAAAACCCGTATCGTGATCGCCAACCAGTTAATCGACGTCCACCCCCAACCCAAGCGCGCCCACCAAGGCTGGCGCTATCTCGATGGTGTAGACGCCCCGATGGACATCGGTGCCGGCGAAACCAGCGGCGATGTGATGCCCGGCGGATTGGCCAGCGAACTGGCCCGGTTGGGGCTAGTTTAAATCCCTTTCGCCACCACCCGGCGCAAAGCTTGGGCATAAGTTTCCGGCTCCTGTGCGCCGGGGATCAGGAACTTGCCGTTAACGATCATCGCCGGAACGCCGGAAATGTTCATGTCCCACGCGGCAGCTTCCTCGCGCCGGACGATTGCCCCCAGCGCCTCATCCGCGGTCGCGGCCAGTGCGCCGGCGCGGTCTAGCCCCACCGCGGCAGCGACATCGGCAAGAATCGCCGGGTCAGAAACATCCCGCCGTTGCTGGAAATGCGCATCGAACAGCGCCCGTTTCAGCCGGGTCTGCACTTCTGCCCCGGCTTCGATCAAGGCCCACTTGAGCAACTTGTGCGCGGCAAAGGTGTTCCAGATCCGGGTCGATGGCTCTTCGCCTTCGCCATGCCAGCGAAAATCGTACCCAGCCCGATCGCCCGCGGCGGCCAGACGCTCGCGGTTGGCACCCGATTCTTCAGGGCTGCGGCCATATTTACGGGCCACGTGATCGCGCCAATCCTCGCCTTCGGGCGGCATATCCGGGTTCAGTTCGAACGGCAGCCAGCGCACTTCGGCCTCAACCTCGCCGGCCAGTTGCGCCAGCCCGGTTTGCAGCTGCGAATACCCGATCACGCACCACGGGCACATGACATCGGAATAGATGTCGATCGTGACCTTGGCGGGGGCGGACGCCGGCGCGCTCATCGGGCCAGCCACCATTTGAGCAAATGGTGCGCCACAGCTTGCGGCGGCGGGGCGATGAACCGCGCCCCTTCATCCCCGGCCATGGCCGCCGCCACTTCTTCGCGGCTGAACCAATCGGCTTCGTCAAGCTCGGTCGTGTCGATCGTCAGTTCGGCGCTGGTGGCAAACGCGTGACAACCAATCATCAGGCTGGACGGGAACGGCCACGGCTGACTGGCGACATAAGTTACATCGCGCACATCAATCCCGGCTTCTTCGCGCACTTCGCGGGCCACAGCTTCTTCAATCGTTTCGCCGGGTTCGACAAACCCCGCCAGCGCGGAAAAACGCCGCGGCGGGAACCGCGGCTGCCGGCCCAAGAGCAAGCTGCCGCCGTGTTCCACCAGCATGATCGTAACCGGATCGACGCGGGGGAAATGTTCGCCCTTGCAGGCATCGTTGGTGCAATTGCGCTGCCAGCCGCCCTTGGCCAGCACCGTGCCGCTGCCGCAGCGCGCGCAAAACCGGTGCCGGGCGTGCCAATCGACCAGCGCCCGCGCCGTGCCATAAGTGGCCAGTTCATCGCTGGAAAGCGCGCCCATCGCCGCCCAGACCCGCGGGTTGGCCGGGGCAACCGAACCGATCAGCCGCGGTGCCACTTCGGCGAAACAGGCCTTGCCTCCGGCCAACCCCAGAAACACCACCTCGCTGGCGGGATCGGCATCACCCAGCGTACCCCAATCCAGTCCGCCATCGGGGGCAATCACCGGATCAAGCCCATCCAGCTTGAGCAGCCGCGCCCGCCAGTTCATCAATCCTTCAAGCGCCTGTGGATCGGCCCGGATATGATCCGCCCGGTCCAGATTGCTGCCGGAAAATGCGATCGTTGCTGCGTTCATTCATCCATTCCCACTATAGCGCCCAGTCCTGCCGGCTAATCCGCCAGTGCGATCCGCCCGGCCTTGGCAAACAAGGTTGGCAGACCCGCATCCGCCAGTTGCGCCAGCGGCCACCATTCGCCTGCTTGCCCATCCAGCCTAGCCCAATCGCTTCCCGAATAAAGCATCAATTGCAATTCCAGATCGAAGTGCGTGAAGCTGTGGCGAACCACCCCGCCGATCTGCCACGATCCGGCCAATGGCGGATCGCCTGCGCCATCACCGCGCGCACTCCACCCGTCATCGGGCAATGCGCGCATCCCGGCCAGCATCCCCTTGCCCCCACGCCGAACCAGCCACACCGCCCCGGCCCGGACGATCCAGAACGCCCGCCCCCGGCGCAGCGGCTTGGCGGGTTTGGGCGGCTTGACGGGGAACTGTTCGGCCCCATTCACCCGCCCGGCGCACGTCTGTGCCAGCGGGCAAAGCAGGCAGCGCGGCTGACGCACGGTGCAGATCGTGGCGCCAAGGTCCATCATCGCCTGGGCAAAATCGCCGGGCCGTTGACCGGGGGTCAATTGTTCCGTCCGCACACGGATTTCGGCGCGGGCGGCCGGCAAGGGTGTGGCAATCGCGAACAACCGCGCCACCACCCGTTCGACATTGGCATCAACCACCGCTGCTGGCCGATCAAACGCGATCGCCGCAACCGCCGCCGCGGTATAGGCGCCCAGCCCCGGCAGTTCGCGCAGGCCCGCCTCAGTATCCGGAAATTGCCCGCCGCGCGCGGCCACGGCCTTGGCGCAGGCGATCAGGTTGCGCGCCCGGGCATAGTACCCCAGCCCCGCCCACGCAGCCATCACATCGGCCTCGTCCGCCGCGGCCAGCGCCTCCACCGTGGGCCAGCGGGCTGTGAATTTGGCGAAATAAGGCCCAACCGCCGCAACAGTGGTTTGCTGCAACATCACTTCCGACAGCCACACCCGATATGGCGGCGGCGGTGACTGGCCGGGTGGGCTGCGCCACGGCAGGATCCGGGCGTTGGCATCGTACCAGCCCAGCAACCGATCAGCGATATCCTGCGCGCTGGCATCCATCGCGCTGCTATGGCATTGGCGAACGACAAATGGAACGCACTCCGAAAAAGCCTGCACAAAAGCCTGCTGGCCCGCGCCAGTTCGAACGCGCGCGCGGCGGCGCACCGCGGGCGGTGGGCGAACTGATGCCCGAAATCGGCCGCACCGCGTTTCGCCGCTTTGGCTTCGTGCAATCCAGCGTGGTCACCCGCTGGCCCGAAATCGTCGGCGAACGACACGCGCGGGTCTGCGCGCCGGAATCGATCCGCTTCCCCCCCGGTGAAAAGAGCCAGGGGATCCTGCAACTGGTGGTGGTGCCGGCCCACGCCCCGCTGATCAGCCACGTGATCCCCGAAATCATCGAACGGGTGAACCGCTTTTTCGGGTACAACGCAGTGGCGCGGGTCAAACTTCGTCAAGGTGCGGTTAAGCCGCCGCCTGCTCAGCAAACCACCGCCGCACCGCCCTCACTCAAGCCGATTCCAATGGAATTGGGCGAAAGTTTGCGCGATATCGGCGATCCTGAACTGCGCTCGGTGCTGGAATCCCTGGCCCGGGCGATGACTGCCCAAAACGGAACGAACAACGATGACTAGCGCGATCAAATCTGTGGCTTTTGGCGTGGCGATCACCCTTGGTCTGGCCGCGGCCGGTGGGGTAACGGCCAAGCCGGCACCCAAACCCGCCCCCCGCAGCGCCGCCCACAACTGGGGCAATACGATCGCCTATCTGCCATCGGGCGCGTTCGTGCGCGGCAACCCGGCCGCCAAGGTCAAGCTGGTAGAATATATCAGCTACACTTGCCCGCACTGCGCCGATTTCAACGCCGAAGCCGCCCCGACGATGTCAGCCACCTACATCGCTACGGGCAAAGTGCAGGTCGAAGTCCGCCCGTTCTTCCGCAACATGTTCGATGTTACCGCTTCGCTCCTTGCGCACTGCGGCCCGGCGGATCGGTTCCGCGGCAACCACGATGCGCTGCTGGCCGAACAAAAGCAGTGGCTGGCTGGTGCCGCCAACCCCAGCGACGATCAGATCAAGCGCTGGTCCGACCCCGATTTTGCCAAGCGGATGCAAGCCGTGGCAACCGATCTGGGGCTGAACCGGATCATGTTGGCCCGGGGTTATTCGGCGGAACAGCTGGGCACCTGCCTGGCCGACAAGGCGCTGGCCCAGAAACTGGCTGACCTGACCCAGCAAGGGGTGACGATCCACAAAGTGGAAGGCACCCCCAGTTTCCTGATCAACAACGTGTTGCAATCCGGCGTGTTCACATGGCCGGGGCTGCACGCCAAGATCGATCAAGCCGTACGGTGAACGGGCCGGTGCGGCGCGAACCCGCACCGAACCTGTCGACTGCCCTGTGGAGAACCGGCGCCACCGCGGCCGCACCCTTTCAACCCGGGCGCGGCCGGTCTAGCCTTGGCGCCATTGCATTGAAGGACCAATTTCCGATGAAGCACCTGTCGCTGTCCCGCCTTGGCATGATTGCCATCCTGCCGCTCGCCTTGGGGCTGACCGCCTGCAACAAGTCGGGCAGCGATGCGGGATCGGGCGAACTGTCCGGGCAGCCGATCGCCGCCGTGGCCCCGCCCGCCGGGAAAAGCTGGGTTGAAACGGTGAAGATCACCGATGAAGGCGGTTATCAGGTTGGTAACCCGGAAGCCCCGATCAAGGTGATCGAATATGGTTCGCTGACCTGCCCGCACTGCGCCGAATTTGCCGAAACGGCCGGCGTCGAACTGCGCGATCAGTATATCGCCAGCGGCCGGGTTTCGTATGAATTCCGCAACATGATCCGCGATGCGATCGACCT
>JBDKLL010000067.1:0-3729 GCA_039795595.1 Pseudomonadota bacterium | reverse complement strand
TGGGCGCCGCGCGGCTGCATCAATTCGCTCACAGGGTGCGTTCACGCTCCTCGACTTCAAACACTTCGAGCATATCGCCCGGCTTGATGTCGTTGGTATCCTGCAGCACCACGCCGCATTCCAGGCCGGCGCGGACTTCGGCCACGTCGTCCTTGAAGCGCCGCAGCGAGGCGATGACCGTTTTCGAAACGATAACGTCCTGACGGGTAAGGCGCGCGAAGATGCCCTTCTTGATGTAGCCTTCGAGGACCAGCAGACCAGCCGCCTTGTCCTTCTTGCCAGCCGGGAACACTTCCTTGATCTCGGCGCGGCCGACCACGGTTTCGATCCGTTCCGGACCCCAGACCCCAGCCATTTCCTTGGCGATGTCTTCGGTCAGGTGATAGATCACGTCGAAGTACTTCATCCGCATCTTCTGGCGCTCGATCATCTCGCGGGCCTTGGCGTTCGGACGAACGTTGAAGCCCACGATCGGCGCGCCGGATGCCTGTGCCAGGCTGACATCGCTTTCGGTGATCGCCCCCACGCCGGATTGCAGCACGCGGACCTTGATCTCGTCGTTCGACAGGCGGTTCAGCGCGTTGACGATCGCTTCGGTCGATCCCTGCACGTCGGCCTTGATCACCACCGGGTATTCGATCACCGCCTGCTTGGCCGACAGCGCCGAGAACATGTTCTCAAGGCTGGTCGGAGCCGTGGTGGTGCGCTTGGTGGTGGCGCGTTCTTGGCGGAAGCCGGCCACTTCGCGGGCGCGGGCTTCGCTTTCAACCACGGTCAGCGTATCGCCGGCCATCGGCACGCCGCCGATCCCCAGCACTTCGACCGGCAGCGACGGCGGTGCCACCTTCACCTGACGGCCCTTGTCATCCAGCATCGCGCGGACGCGGCCCGAATGGGTGCCAACCACCAGAATATCGCCAACTTTCAGCGTGCCGCGGGTAATCAGCACGCTGGCCAGCGGCCCCTTGCCCTTGTCGAGCTTGGCTTCGATCACGGTGGCTTCGGCCGCACGATCGGGATTGGCCTTCAGTTCCATCAGTTCCGATTGGAGCAGGATCTTTTCGATCAGCTGGTCCAGCCCGGCCCCGGTTTTGGCCGAAACTTCCACATCCTGCACTTCGCCCGACATCGCTTCGACAAGCACTTCGTGTTCGAGCAGACGTTCGCGGATCTTCTGCGGGTTGAATTCGGGCTTGTCGCTCTTGGTGATCGCCACGATCATCGGCACGCCGGCCGCCTTGGTGTGGTTGATCGCCTCGATCGTCTGCGGCATCAGCCCATCGTCACCAGCCACCACCAGCACGACGATGTCGGTAACGTTGGCACCGCGCATGCGCATGTCGGTGAAGGCTTCGTGGCCCGGCGTATCGAGGAAGGTGATCAGATCGCCGCCCTTGGTCTTGATCTGGTACGCACCGATATGCTGGGTGATCCCGCCGGCTTCGCCGCGCACCACATCGGTGCCGCGCAGCGCATCGAGCAAGCTGGTCTTACCGTGATCGACGTGGCCCATGATCGTCACCACCGGCGGACGCGGTTTGAGCGATGCTTCGGGATCGACGTCCACGGTGGAATCGATGTCGACATCGCTTTCCGAAACGCGCTGGATGTTGTGGCCGAATTCTTCGACCAACAATTCCGCCGTATCCTGATCAATCGTCTGGTTGACGGTGACCATCATCCCCATCTTGAACAGGGCCTTGACCAGATCCGCGCCCTTTTCGGCCATGCGGTTGGCCAGTTCCTGCACGGTGATGGCTTCGGGCACGATCACATCGCGCACCTGCTTTTCGCGGGGTGCCGACTGGCCGGCAAAGTGCGCACGGCGTTCCTTTTCACGCGCACGCTTGAGCGCGGCAAGGCTGCGTGCCCGGGCGCCTTCATCCTCGTTGAGCGCACGGGTAACCGTTAGCTTGCCAGCGTGGCGGCGTTCGCCGCCCTTGTCGCGCGGGGCATGGGCCGGCTTCTTCGACGGGGCTTCAGGGCGCTTGGGCGCGGGCGAAGCCACCGGGGTAAACCGGCGCGGCGCAGGTGACGCAGCGGATGCAGCCGCTGCTTCATCATCACCGCCAGCATCATTTGCACTGCCGGCATCATCAATCGCATCCTCCACCGGCGCGGCTTCCGCCACCGGTTCGGCTGCGGCAGCGGCGGCGGCTTCGGCTTCAGCCTTGCGGTTATCTTCGGCGCGGCGGCGTTCTTCTTCAGCGGCGCGCAGACGCTCTTCCTGTTCGCGGCGGGTCTGCTCTTCCAGCATCGCCATGCGGGCTTCTTCGGCTTCGCGCTGCAAGCGGGTGACGCGTTCTTGCGGGGTTTCACCCGCCGGAGCAGCCGGGCGCGGCGCAGGCTTGGGTGCCGCCGCAACCGGGGCGGGCGGTGGCGGAGGCGGCGGGGGCGCGGCCACCACTTCGGGCGCAGCAGCTTCGGGCGCACCGGGCTTGCCGATCAGCTTGCGGCGCTTCACCTCGACCACCACCTTGTTGGTGCGGCCGTGGCTAAAGGTCTGCTGGACCTGGCCCGCTTCGACCGACTTCTTGAGCCCCAGCGGCTTGCGGCCCAGAGTCGGCTTGTCGTTGCTATCGCTCATTGCTTCGATACGTCCTTCAATCTCAATTCGTCGTCACGGCAGCGGCCGCAGCAGCAACTGCCACGTCCTTGCCTTCATTCTGCCCGGTCGCATTTGCCTGCCCCAGAAAACGCAACAATCGCTGCAGCGGGACGGAAATCCTTTGTGCCGCTGCCCGGTCGGTCAGCGCCAGATGGACGACGTTATCCCGGCCCAATGCCACAGACAGCGTCGCTCGGTCCAGTGGCAAGGTGACCCCGGCCAGTCCTGAACCTTCGGAATCTTCGCCCACGCGCCATGCCTGATCCAGCTTGCGCGATCCATCGCTGCTGGCATCGGCGGCATGGGCCAGCCACGCCACGCTGCCCATTCGCGCGTTTTCAGCGATCCGATCAGATCCCAGCAGCAATTTGCCGCTTTTCATTTCCAGTCCCAGCCGATCGGCAAAGGCGCGGGTCAGCGCGGTTTCGATCCGCTGCGGCAGATCATCGGGGATAGTCAGCGCCGCGCCCTTGAATGCCCGCGCCAGCGCCCCCTTCAGGCGGCCTTTGGCAATCGCGCCTTCCAGTTCGGCACGGCTGACGCCGATCCACGCCCCGCGCCCCGGCGCACGCGCCAAGGCATCGGGCAAGACATCGCCATCCGGCGAAATCGCCAGCCGCACGAAATCGTCGCGCACGCCGTGCTCGCCGGAGAGGATGCATTTCCGCTCCGGCGCGCCGTCAATACTGTCGGAGCTTACGCGCTCATTGTGAGGAATCCGCATCGGCGGCCTCCTCGGATGCAGGTTCGTCGTCGAACCAGTGTGCGCGGGCAGCCATGATGATTTCGTTGCCCTGCTCTTCGCTCAGGCCATATTCGCCCAGCACGCCGCCCTTGTCTTCGGCGCGGTCGTTACGGCGCGGTGCCGGCGAATTGTCGCGGCGGCGCTGTTCGGTGCGCTTCTTGGCGATCAGTTCATCGGTTGCCAGATCGGCCAGATCATCCAGCGTCTTGATCCCGGCCTTGCCCAGCGTGACCAGCATCGCTTCGGTCAGGTGCGGGATTTCGGCCAGCGCATCTTCCACGCCCAGGGCGCGGCGTTCGGACCGGGCGGCTTCTTCGCGGCGATCCAGCGCTTCCTGAGCGCGGCTTTGCAGTTCTTCGGCCAGTTCTTCGTCGAA
>JBDKLL010000066.1:0-2896 GCA_039795595.1 Pseudomonadota bacterium | reverse complement strand
AGGTAATTGTCCTGCCGCGAAATCGCGGTGGCTGGCTCGGCAGAGTGCTTCGAGAGGAAATTCATGGGGCCTGTCCAGTCCACAAATGATCAGTTTGAAGGGGGGAAAAGGGTGGCGGGGGGCACGACGCCCTGCACGTAGGAATCGCGGAACAGCACCACGTTGTCGGCCAGTTTGAGGTGGCTTGGGCGGTGGCTGATGAAGATCACCGTGCGCTGCCCCTTGAGCGCCTTGAGCGCACCGATGAAGCAGGCATCACTTTCGTAATCGAGCCCGGTCGCCGGTTCGTCGAACAGCAGGATCGGGGCGCGGGTCAGATAGGCCCGGGCCATCACCAGCTTTTGCCGCAAGCTGGCGGGAAGCCGTTCCGAAGCGCTGTCACCGATCCGGTAATCCAGCCCACCGGGCAGTTCCATGACCTGCTTGAGCGCCCCTGCGATCTCCAGTGCCTCGGTCAATTCGGCGTCGGTGGCATCGGGCTGGGCAAAGCGCAGGTTCTGGGCAATCGTCGCCCGGAAGAACTGGGTTTCCTGCGGAACGTAGCCCACCAATCGGCGCAGATCGACCGGGTCCATCTGGCGCAAATCGATGCCATCGATCCGGATCGTCCCCGCCTGCGGCGTGTACATGCCAAGCAAGAGCTTGAGCAGCGTCGATTTGCCGCTGCCGTTGGCGCCGGTCACCGCGGTCATGCTGCCGGCTGGCAGATCAAGCGTAACCCCAACCACCGCCGGATCGGCATTCATCGAATAGCGGAACGAAACCCGGGCCAGTTCGATATGGCCGCGCAGCGCGCTCAGGCTGGCGCGGGTCTCGTTGGGCAGGCGTTCGCCCTTGAGCTGCATCAGCATATCGAACTGCCGGGCGGCCGAACGCACCCGGCCCACCCGCGAAAGGTTGTTGAACAGGGTCTGCATCGGCCCTAGCACGCGCCACATCAGGATCAGCGAGGCAACCAGCGCGCCCGCGCCCACGCTGCCATCGAACGTTCCCGGGATGCTGAACGCGATCATCGCCAGACCGGCCACCATCATCAGCAGATAGGCCCCCGATGACAGCACCGCGCTGGCCTGTTCGGTGCGGAACGCCGCAAACGAGGCATCGGCCGAAACCTGGCTGTAGCGATCCAGCCAGACTTGTTCGGCGCGGCCTTCGCGGATCCCGCGCATTTTGCTGATCATTTCGACCAGGAATTCGTTGCGCCGGGCCGCCAACCGGCCTTGCGCACCGATCCGTTCACGCGCAAGCGGTTCGACCAGCAGATACAGCGCGGCATAAGCGATCACCGTCACCGCCAGCACCGGTAGCGCCACCGGATTGATCAGGCACAGCACCACCGCGATGATCAGGGTGGCCGGCAGTTCAAGCAGCGTCGCCGCAATCGGACTGGCGAACACGTCGCGGATCGCTTCAAAACTATTCAGCCGTGCAATCTGCGACCCCACCGACGATCGTTCAGTGTAAGAGGGCGAAAGCTGCATGATCTTGCCGATCGCGGCAGTGCCGAACACATATTCCACGCGGCCCGCAAGATAGGCCAGCAGCACCGCACGATAGCGCTGCAGCCCGGCAGCCAGCCCCAGCGCCAACAGCACGCCGAGCAAGGCATACCCCAGCAGATCACGCGCGCCGGTTGGCAGCACCTGATTGAACACCAGCGTGGTAAACAGCGACATCGCCAGCATCAGGATACCGATCAAAATCGATACGACCGCAGCCTGCACCAGCGGCGGACGCAGCCGCGCCAGCGTGGCGCGGGTCCACCCGGCAACCGGGTTGGTCGCCTCAAGATCAGGGGCAAAGAACAACGCGCGGCCCCGGCCCAGCGGCGGCGCAATGCGCTGCGAACCGGCCACCCCGCCCGTTACGGTATAGCCATCAATCCCATTGCCGAGCAGCAACAGCGCATCGCCCGCATCGGGCAAGACCAGACATGGATAGCCGCGATCGTCGATCGCCTCGATCTCGCCGGTCCGCTCGGTCACGGTATAGCCCAGCCGCGCAATCGCGCTCGACAGGCCGGTCACATCCAGTTCGTCGGCGTAATAAGGCAGGGCTTCGATCACGTCGCGGATTTCACCGCGCCAGCCAATTTCGCGCAGCAGTGGCGCCACGATCCGGCTCAGGTCATTTTCGGCCCGGAATGCACCAGCCACAGCCCGGTCCAGCCGCGTCCAGAACGGATCGCCATACGATCGGCCGGCTTGCGCGCTCAACTGATCGAAACCGGCAACCGCCCGTGCCTCCTGCGCGGCACCCGCCGCCGACTTTCCGGACGCCGCCCCGCCCGGCGCAGCCAGACGCACGGTTTCATCGGCCAGCTTCATCAATGACGGGCGATGCGAAGCCAGGATCAGGGTCTTCTTGCCCTTTACCCGGTTGAGATAGGCGATGATCGCCTCTTCGCCTTCGCTGTCGACCGATGCAGTGGCATCATCGAACAGGATTACCGGCGGATCGCTGGCCAGCGCACGGATCACCCCGATCCGCTGGCGCAGCCCCGGCGGCAGGCTTTCCGCGGCGGCATCGCCAACCCGGGTTTCCCAGCCCTGCGGCAGTGCCAGAATGAAATCGGCAAAGCCCAGTTCCTGCGCCACGGCCCGCGCGCGGTCATTCATCTCGCTGCGGAACATCGTGGCGTTCTGCAGCAAGGTGCCTTCGTACATCATCGCCCGTTGCGGCAGGTACCCCACCAGCCGATTAAGCTGCGGCCGATCAAATTCCGCCACATCAACACCGAACAATTGCACCTGCCCGGCCGATGGTGCCAGAAAGCCGGCAATCAGGCCCAGCAGGGTCGAACGGCCGCTGCCATTTTCGCCGGCGATCAACAGGGCTTCGCCCTGCTTCACCGCAAAGCTGACCCGATCGATCGTGCTGGCCCCGCCGGTGCCAT
>JBDKLL010000065.1:0-9099 GCA_039795595.1 Pseudomonadota bacterium | reverse complement strand
GCCATCGGCTTGCTGGCGATGATCTCGATCTTACCGGGGCGGATGGTCTTGTGGTAAAACAGGGCTTCGCGTTCGGTGAAGCGAACGTTGCTTTCTTCGCGGGTGCTATCATCGGACACGGCGTCAATCTCCTGAATCGGCCCTGCCCTAACGGAAGCCTGCGCGACGCGATAGGGGAAAGCTTCGATCGATACTCTCCCGAATCATCGATGGACGCGCTAGGCCTGCGCAATGCACGGCAAGCCCCAGACCGATGGCGTCACCCCGATGATGGCGCAATACCTTGCCCTCAAGGCCGAGGCCGGCGATTGCCTGCTGTTCTATCGGATGGGCGATTTCTTCGAACTGTTCTTTGATGATGCACGGCAGGCGGCGCAAATCCTTGATATTGCGCTGACCAGCCGGGGCGAACACGGCGGCCAGCCGATCCCGATGTGCGGTGTTCCGGTGCATTCGGCCGAAGGATATCTGGCGCGCTTGATCAAGGGCGGGTGCCGGGTGGCAATTGCCGAACAAGTCGAAACGCCGGAAGCAGCGAAAAAGCGCGGTGGATCAAAAGCGCTGGTGGCCCGCGATATCGTGCGTTTTGTCACCGCCGGGACGTTGACCGAAGAAGCCTTGCTCGAACCCCGCCGGGCCAACGTGCTGGCGGCGGTCTGCGATCTGCGCGGGACGATCGGGATCGCGGCTTGCGATATTTCGACTGGGCGGATGGAACTGGAAGCCTGCACGCCTGATCGGTTGGGGGCGGCGCTGGCGCGGCTGGGGGCCAGCGAAACCGTGGCACCCGAAGGCTGGGATGCTGCGCCTGCGGACGCCATCGCGCGCCCACCACGGGATTTTTCGAGCGACACTGGCGAAGCACGCCTGAAAACCCTGCACGGGGTGGCCACGCTGGACGGGTTTGGCCAGTTCGACCGGGCGATGCTGGCCGCTGCCGGCGGGCTGATCGGGTATCTTGATCACGTTGGCCGGGGCCAATTGCCATTGTTGTTGCCGCCAGTGGCGCGGGCCGGGGATGCCCATCTGGCGATGGACGAGGCGACCCGCGCCAGTCTTGAAATTCTGGCCTCCACGCAGGGTGGGCGGCGCGGCAGTCTGGTTGAAGCCCTTGATCGCTGCGTTACCGGGGCTGGAGCACGGCAACTGGCGGAAGACCTGTCCGCCCCGCTAACCGATGTGGCTGAGATCGAAGCACGGCTTGAACTGGTTGGATGGTTGCATGGCGAGCCATTGTTGCGGGGTGATTTGCGCGCGGTGTTGCGCGCGGCGCCGGATATTGGCCGGGCACTGGGCCGGGTGGTGGCAGGCCGCGGTAGTCCACGCGATCTGGGCCAGCTGCGCGATGGGTTGAGCGAAGCACGCCGGATTCACGATCACCTGCAACAGCGCGGCGATCGCCCAGCCCTGCTCGATCGCTTGTTGCCGGCACTGGCCGGACATGGGGCGCTGACCGACTTATACACCCGGGCCTTGATTGCCAGCCCGCCGACCGAACGGGGGCAGGGCGGCTACATCGCCGAAGGGTACGATCACGGGCTGGACGAATTGCGCCAGATTTCGGGGGATGCCCGCCGGGCGATCGCCGCGCTTGAAGCCAAGTACCGCGATCAGACCGGGATTGCCGCGCTCAAGATCCGGCACAATGGCGTGCTGGGTTATTTCATCGAAGTGCCGGCGCGCCACGGCGATGCGCTGATGGCACCCGATAGCGGTTTTACCCACCGCCAGACGATGGCCGGGGCGGTGCGGTTCAACGCGGTGGCGCTGCACGAAGAAGCCAGCCGGATCGCCGAGGCCGGGGGCCATGCCTTGGCCGCTGAAGAGGGGCATTTCGAGGAACTGGTGGCCGTGGCCGTGGCGGCGCGCCATGCGATTGCCGCAACTGCCGATGCGCTGGCACGGATTGATGTGGCCGCCGGGCAGGCCGAACGCGCCGCCGAAGGCGGCTGGTGCCGGCCGGTGGTGGTGGATGCGCCGGTGCTGGATATCGCCGGTGGCCGCCATCCGGTGGTCGAAGCCGCCTTGGCCGCCAAGGGCGAACGCTTTGTCGCCAATGCCTGCCAGCTATCCGACACAGACCGGCTGTGGCTGGTCGGCGGGCCGAACATGGGCGGCAAATCGACCTTCCTGCGCCAGAACGCATTGATCGTGCTGATCGCGCAGGCGGGCGGGTTCGTGCCGGCAGAAAGCGCCACGATCGGGTTGGTCGACCGGTTGTTCAGCCGGGTTGGCGCTTCGGACAATTTGGCCCGGGGCCGATCGACCTTCATGGTCGAAATGGTCGAAACCGCCGCGATTCTGGCGCAAGCTACCCCGCGCAGCTTTGTGATTTTGGATGAAGTTGGCCGGGGCACGTCGACGTACGATGGGTTGGCGCTGGCTTGGGCCGTGGTCGAAGCGGTGCATGGCGTAAATCGCAGCCGCTGCCTGTTCGCTACTCATTACCACGAACTTTCCCGGCTGGCGGAAAGTTGCGATGCGCTGTCGCTCCACCATGTGCGCGCGCGTGAGTGGCAGGGCGATCTGGTGCTGCTGCACGAATTGGCCGCAGGCCCGGCGGATCGCAGTTATGGTTTGGCCGTGGCCAAGCTGGCCGGGGTTCCGGCACCGGTGGTAACGCGCGCCAAGGCAGTGCTCGACCGGCTGGAACAGGCTCGCGCGGAAACGGGTGGATTGGCGGCGGGGCTGGGTGATCTGCCGCTGTTTGCGGCGGCAATCGAACAGCGTGCCGAACCGGTTGATCATCTGCGGAGTAGGCTCAACGCGCTCGATATCGATGCCTTATCGCCGCGTGAAGCCTTGGATCTGTTGTATGAACTGAAGCGCGAAGCGGCCGCGCTTGAGTGATCGCGCCTCGGTGGCTAGCGCTGCGCCCGGGCTAATTGCTGCGTTTTGGAACCGAAAACGTCCCCGAAACGCGCCCACCGCGACCCGTATTGCCGCCCACGGCGGATGAAGCCCCGCCTGCACTGCCATCAACGCTGGACAGGCCGGTGGCCAGATCGATCACCAGCCGCCCGCCGTTAAGCGTATCCCCGCCGCGGCGCAGCGCCACATTGCCGACCAGCGTGATGATCCGGCGGTTGAAATCATAGATCGCGACATCGCCTTGCGCGCTTTCGCTGCCGCGGGTTACCTGCACCCCGCCGGTGGCATCGATGCGCTGGATCTTGAGCGCGCCATCATCGGTGTAAGCCACCGTGGTCCGGGCGGCGCGCAAGTGCAGGTCATCCTGACTGATGGTGACCTTGCCCGACAGCACGACACGGTTCTGCTTGTCCTGTAATTCGATCCGGTCCGCCGCATAGTTGACCGGGGCATCCGAATTGTGGCCCGCGATTGCCTGCGCGTCGGTGCGCGCCACCGACAGCATCGCCACCGTGCCGAGCGCCAGCCCGCCGAGCAGCGATTTGAGAGCGGTGGCTTTGATCGAACTTGCGGCCATCACGGCATCCTGAGCTTACCCGGCTCCATCCGAAGCCGTGCGTTACCATCGAGCGTCACGGTGCGCTCACCCAGATCGGCGATTATCCTGTCGGCATCGAAAGTGCCAGCCGGAATGGCTCCGCTGACCCCGCCCGAACCAATTACCCGCCGTGTTTGGAGATCGATCGCGACGTTGCTGGTGGTCATGCGATACCCATCGGCGGCGGTGAAGTTGACCGGGCCGGTCACGTTGACCTGTTCAGCGCCATAATCATACGTGCCGCCGCGGGCGGTCAATTCCGCCGGGCCATCGGTCAATCGGATCCGGGCGGCAAGATTTTCCATCCGCACCAGCGGATCACGCAGCGAAACCTGCGCCGCACTGCCGGCGGTGACGGTGAAGGGGCGGCCGGAATCGTCGATCCCGCGATACATCGCGTTCGCAACCCGGATTCGTTCTGCGGTCATCGCCACTTTGTTGCGATCCAGCAGGAAGCTGATTTCCCCGTGGGGGAACAGTGGGCCAACAATCATCACTGCCGCCACCACACCCACCGCGCCGGGCAGCCACTTGGCCAGTACCCGCACCAACTGATCGTGCGATCCGCCCGGAGCGGCCCACAAGCGGCGCTTGTCGCGGATCTGGTCGGCAGCCTGGGTCATGCGCGGATCAGGCCTCGTGGCTGAAGATGTCCTTGTCGGCCCATCCGGCAAGGTCCAGCCGCGCCCGATCGGGCAGGAAATCGAAACAGGCTTGCGCGATTGCGGTGCGCCCTTCGCGTTCCAGCCGCTCGACCAGAATGGTGTGCATCGCATGGAGATGGCGCACATCGGATGCGGCATATTCCTGCTGCGCATCGGACAGCACCGGCCCACCCCAGTCGCTCGACTGCTGCTGTTTGGAAATTTCCTTGCCCAGCAATTCGCGCACCAGATCCTTCAGGCCGTGGCGATCGGTATACGTACGCACCAGCTTGCTGGCGATCTTGGTGCAGAACACCGGGGCGGCGGTAACGCCCATGTAATGTTCGATCGCCGCCAGATCGAAGCGGGCAAAGTGGTACAGCTTGATCCGCGCGGGATCGGCCAGCACGGCTTTAAGGTTGGGCGCGGCATAGTTGGAACCGGGCTTGAAGCGAACCAGGTGTTCGTCCCCCCGGCCATCGGAAATCTGCACGAGGCACAGCCGGTCGCGCGGGGTGATAAGCCCCATGGTTTCGGTATCGACGGCCACCGGGCCTTCGCCCAGCACGCCTTCGGGGAGATCTTCTTCGTGGAGATAGACAGCCATAGCGCCAAGGTGCTTAGGCTGATCGGGCCGCAAGGGAAAGTCCCGCGTTAGAGGTTGATGCAAGATGACACCCGAAGATGTCGTACCGGAAAGCTGGCATGGGGTGTTGGCCCCGGTTCTGGCTACGCCCGGGGCGCAGCGCTTGCAGCAATTCCTTGAGGTCGAAGCCGCCAGCGGCGCAGCGATCTATCCGCCGCGTGGGCAACGATTTGCAGCCTTGGCGCTAACCCCGCTTGAAGCGGTGAAAGTGGTCATTCTCGGGCAGGATCCCTATCACGGGGCAGGGCAGGCGCATGGCCTGTCGTTTTCGGTGCAAGCAGGTGTGCGGGTGCCGCCCAGCCTTGCCAATATCTACAAGGAACTGCGGGCTGATCTCGGCCTGCCGATCCCCGATCATGGCAATCTGACGCAGTGGGCGCGGCAAGGGGTGCTCTTGCTCAACGCTGCGTTGACGGTGGCAGATGGCCAGCCAGCATCGCATCAGGGCAAGGGTTGGGAGGCGATCACCGATGCGGTGGTGGCTGCGGTGGCGGCCAAGGCGGATCCGTGTGTGTTCATGCTGTGGGGTAGCCATGCCCGCAAGCAGGCCGAGCGCGTAGCCGATCTGGCGCATTCGCGGCACCTGGTGCTTACCGCACCGCACCCCAGCCCGCTGTCCGCGCACCGCGGATTTCTTGGTTGCGGCCATTTCAGCAAAGCCAACGCTTTTTTGGAAACAAGCGGCCGCGGGGCGATCGACTGGCGCGTTTGAGCACGCTTGTCAGGGCATCAAGGGGGGCTTACGCCGGGGTTGGTTATGAAGGACGCAAGCGGATGAAAGCATTTGTTCTGAACCGCTATGGCGGCCCGGATGCGGCTGGGCTGACGAATGTTGTGCCGCCCACCCCCGGTGCAGGCGAGGTCTTGGTACGGATCAAGTCGGCCGGGCTGAACCCGGTTGATTTCAAAACCCGCAGTGGGCTGATCCGGATTATCCAGTCCTACCCGCTGCCGGCGGTGATGGGCAATGAACTGGCCGGGGTCGTCGAAGCGATCGGACCGGGGGTAACGCGGTTTGCGCCGGGGGACCGGGTCTATGCCCGTACACCCAAGCATGCGATGGGTGCGTTCGCCGAATTTGCCGCCTTGCCAGAAGGGTTGCTTGCCAAGATTCCGGATGGGCTTGATTTTGTCACTGCGGCGGGCATTCCGCTGGCCGGATTGACCGCGTTGCAGGCGCTGCGGGATGAAATGCACCTTGGCCCAGGCAGCCGCGTATTTATTCCCGGTGGAGCCGGCGGTGTTGGCACGTTCGCGATTCAGATCGCGAAATGGCTTGGGGCCGAAGTGATTACCACCGCCTCGCCGCGCGGGCATGATTTGGTCAAGCGGCTCGGCGCGGATCAGGTGATCGATTACACCACCCAGGCGTTTACCGATCATGTCCACGCGGTTGATGGCGTGTTCGACCTGATCGGGGGCAGCACGCTCGCGCAGGCATTCGGCGTGGTCAAGCGCGGCGGGATCGTGGTGTCCGTTGCCGCATTGCCCGAACCTCAAACTGCGCGCAAGGATCTGGACCGGGGGATCGGTCTGGCGACCCTGTTCTGGTTTGCCAGCATACCGCTGCGGTTGCGGGCATGGCTGAATGGCGTGCGTTACCGCTTTCTGTTCATGCATCCCAGCGGCAGCGAACTGGCCGAACTGGGCGCGCTGATCGAAAGCGGGGCTGTGCAGCCGATTATAGACCGGGTGTTTCCCTTTGCAGAGATCGACGCTGCTTTTGCCTATCTTGAAGCTGGTCGCGCCAAGGGCAAGGTCGTTGTCCGGATGGAAGATTAACTACGGTTCACCCGCTTGAGCACGGCTTCAGCCAGCAGTGAACCCAGCTTAGGTCCCTGTTCAGGGTAAAGGTAGGGTTCGATCAGTTCCGCTTCGATTAGCGCCAATTGGCCATCCAGCCCCCGCACCATATCGATCCGGGCGTAGAGCGGAGGCTGGGCGAACGGTAGCAAGGCAATCACGCCCTGTGCGGTGGCCAGATCCCCCGGGGTGGGGGTGATCGGCGTTTCCCGGCCGCCGTAGAGCGACTGGATGCGGTAATCGCCCGGTGCCGCGGTCTTGATCAAAGCGTGGCTGAACGCGCCATCGATGAAGATCAGGCTGTATTCGCCCTCGCTTTGGATCGCGGGCAGGAACGGCTGGATCATGGCGGGCTGGTCCATCCGCCAATCGGGTGCAGGCGGGGCTGCGCGGGTAAAGCTGAACTGGCCGACTGCCCCCGCGCCGACCCGGCGTTTGACCACCACGCGATCGGTACCAAAGTGATCGAACGCTGCCACAATATCGGCGGCCACAGGCGCTTCGGGCCACAGCGTGGGGATCGATACCACCCCGCGCTGCGCCAGTTCGCGCAAGTACAGCTTGTCGCCATTCCAGCGGACCACTTCGGCAGGGTTGCAGACGATAACCCCCGCGGCTTCCAGCTCGTCCAGCCGGGCAAGAAATTCGGGTTTGTGATCGGTATAGTCCCACGCGGTGCCAAGCAGGGCAAGGTCGAACCCCGTCAACTGATCGAGTGGTGCGCGCCAATCGCGGTCGCTCACTTCGGCTCGGTTGCCAAGGCCTGTGCGCAAGGCACCGACCTGCCGATCATGTTCAAATGCATCGGCCCGGCGGGTGGGTGATCCGGGCAGGGTTTCGGCGCAGGCTAGAAAGGCGATCTTCACGGCAGGCTTCCCATGGGATGGTCCAAAACAAACAGGGCGCGCCTTGCGGCACGCCCTGCGTTATTTCGCAATGCGTGGGGATTAGCGTGGCAGGTCGCTCTTGCCCATCAGCATTTCATCGACCGCACGGGCGGCCTGACGGCCTTCGCGGATCGCCCAGACCACCAGGCTTTGCCCGCGGCGCATATCGCCGCACGCGAAGATCTGCGGATCGCTGGTGCGATAGCTGAACACATCGGCAAAGACATTGCCGCGCGCGTCCAGTTCAACCCCGGCCTGATCGAGCAGGCCTTGCTTCTTGGGGCCAAGGAAGCCCATCGCCAAGAAGATCAGATCGGCCTTGAGCGTGAATTCGCTGCCAGCCACTTCCTGCATCTTGCCATCGACCCATTCGACGCGAACGCATTCCAGGCCGGTAACCTGCCCGGCTTCACCGACCACACGCTTGGTCAGGATCGCCCAATCGCGATCGCAGCCTTCTTCGTGGCTGGAAGACGTGCGCAGCTTCATCGGCCAGTTGGGCCAGGTCAGCTGCTTGTTTTCCTTTTCCGGCGGCTTGGGCATGATTTCGATCTGGGTGACCGAAGCCGCGCCTTGACGGATCGAAGTGCCGACGCAGTCCGATCCGGTATCGCCGCCGCCGATCACCACGACGTGCTTGCCGGTGGCGACCAGCGAACCGCGCGGCGCGGCGCGGACTTCGTCATCGCCGGCATTGCGCTTGTTCTGCTGGGTCAGGAATTCCATCGCGAAGCGCACGCCCGGCAGTTCAAAACCCGGGATATCCAGCGGGCGCGGATCTTCCGCCCCGCCCGACAGCACGATCGCGTCGAAGTTTTCCTTGAGGCTGGCCATCGAGATCGTCACGCCAACTTCGGTTGACGTGCGGAACTGGACGCCTTCGGCTTCCATCTGCACGATCCGGCGGTTGATCAGCTGCTTTTCCAGCTTGAAGTCGGGAATGCCATAGCGCAGCAGCCCGCCGACCCGGTCGTTCTTTTCGAACAGGGTTACCGAATGGCCGGCGCGCGCCAGTTGCTGGGCGGCGGCCATCCCGGCCGGGCCAGAGCCAACCACGGCCACCGTCTTGCCGGTGCGGGCGGCAGGCACCTGCGGCACGATCCAGTTGTTTTCCCAACCCTTGTCGACGATCGCACATTCGATCGATTTGATCGTCACCGGCTGGTCGGTGATGTTGAGCGTGCAGGCCGCTTCGCACGGGGCGGGGCAGATCCGGCCGGTGAATTCCGGGAAGTTGTTGGTCGAATGCAGCACTTCCAGAGCATTCTGCCAATCGCCTTCATAGACCAGATGGTTCCAGTCCGGGATGATGTTGTTCACCGGGCAGCCGTTATGGCAGTATGGGATGCCGCAATTCATGCAGCGGCTGGCCTGCGCCTTCAGATCGCCTTCGGCATGCGGGACCACGAATTCGTGGTAATGCTTCACCCGCTCCTTGGGATCCGCGTAAGTGCGGTCCTTGCGGTCAAGCTCGAGAAAGCCGGTTTCCTTGCCCATCTTCAATTACTCCGCGGCAACCGCAGCGGCGCTAAGCCGCTCGGCCTCGATTTGCTTCAGCGCCTTCGCGTAATCGCGCGGCATGACCTTGACGAACTTCGTGATCGCGTTGTCGAAATCGTCGAGCAGGGCGCGGGCGCGCTGGCTGCCGGT
>JBDKLL010000064.1:0-4398 GCA_039795595.1 Pseudomonadota bacterium | reverse complement strand
CGTTGCCGCGGGCATCGCTGGCATAGACGGTGGTTTCCCCGCCGGTCTTGCCGAAGACATAGAGTTGGTTGGCAGATTTGACCTGCACGTCGGCCACCGCGTCGTTGGCCACGAACACGTCTGCCATTGTGCCGGCTACTGTTACCAGTTGCCCCCGGCCGATCGACAGCGCCACATCGTGAAGCGGTTTGGTTATCGTCTGCGCGTTGGCGCTCTGGATCGGCAGCCCGGCCAGCGGGGCGATTGCGCCCGCCGCGGCAAGCAAGGATATGGCAAGGCGGTTCATGGATCGGCCTTTCGTGGCTGCCGGCGCAGGGCGCGCGCAGCGATCAGGTGTGGGGCGGCGGATCATGTCAGCGCCGTTGAACGGGTTCGGCGAGCGTGGCCTTGCCGCGGGTTACGCGGACCACGGGGCCGCTCGGCAGCGGCGCGCTGGCCCGGGCTGGCGCGGCCATTGGTGTTGCGGCCGTATTCACCCGGCTGATCTTGCTGGGGGCGGGCGGAATGCTGCGCCGCTGAAACCGGGAAACATCGCCGCCGGTCACAAAGGTGCTGCCCCCGTCCACCGGGCGGTTCATGGCCTCGGCCAGCATTTTTTCTTCCTGCTGCGGGCTGGCACCGGGCGGCACCCGCACCGCGCCGCTGGCGATGGCTCGGTCCAGCTCGGCCGAATTGTCGGCCAGGCTGCGCAGCGACAGGCTGAGCGTGCCAATGGTCTGCGCAACGGTGACCTTTTCGGCGATTTTCGGCGTTACTTCGAGCGTGACGGTGCGCACTTCGTGGACCACGGTTTTGCCTTCTTCGACGGTGGTTTCGGTCGATTGATCAGTGGCCAGCACGCGGACGTTGCGCAGGATGGTTTCGGCTGCTTTCAAGCTGTCCTCACCCTCGGCGGAATGGACGGTTTGGGTCAGCATCAGGTCAACCCGGTCGCCCGGGAACACGAACCCGCCAACCCCGGTCTTGGCCGAAACCGGAATGGTGATGGCGCGCATCCCGGCTCCCAGCGCCGCGGCCAGAAACCCGCGGTCGCGCGGGGATACTAGCGCGCCTTGCGTGACCGGCTGCCCGGCCGTGATCGGATAGCGAACCACCGTGCCAAGCAGCTTGTTGAGATCGGTCGCCCCTTCAACGAAGTAGGCGTCTTGCACCATGCCCAGCGGCCAGGCCTGAAACGTGATCGCATCGGCGGTAATGATCGTACCTACCGGCAAGGCGCGCTGCGCCACCATCACTTTCGGGCCTTTCGGGGCGATCTGGGCGGCGTCTGCCGAGGACGCGCCCGCACCGGCACCGGTAAAGATGCTCTGCGCGGCCAGCGCGGTGCCGATCGCGACAACCAGCGCGCCCAGCAGCAGCATCAGCTTTTTCTTATCCATGGCTTGGCAAGCCCCCTAAAAATCGTCCGGTGTCGAACCCGCGGTTTCGGGCAAACTGGTTAAAATCCGGTTCACCCCGGCGGGTTTGCGGCACTGGCGATAAAGTTGGGCAGGTGCTGCGCGGCGAGCACCCACAGTGCGGCGGAGGCAATGGCCACGCCGTATGGGATGGCCAGCCGATCCTGCCGGCGACGGGCAAGGTGCCACCCGGCCAACACCGCAGTCAGCACGCCGCCCAGCATCGCCATCACCACCACCAGCCGCAGAAACCACAGCGGCTGGATCCACAGCGCCAACGCAGTCAGCAATTTGACATCGCCGCCGCCCATGGCGCGTATCGCGAACAGCACGGCGAGGATCGCGAAGGTCACCAGCGCCAGCCCCAGCTGCCACGCCACATCGGGCCACAGCGCCAGATTGTTGGTCCACCAGTACAGCGGTGCCGCGGCGGCGATCGCCGCGTTCAGTTCATTGTCGATCTGGCGCCGCCGCAAGTCGGTGCAGGCGGCAATCAGCAGTGCGATTGCCAAGCCACCCAGCAATAGGTAACGAAATTCAATGTCCGGCATGGCGTGCCCCCTGATCCCGGACACCCCTCTAAGGGGGATGACTTACCAAACGGTAACCACCCGCAGGAGTTTGGAATTAAACACATGACCAATCGGCGCGCGATCCCTTCGGTTGCGGTGGAAAGCCAGTGGCAGACCGCTGATGGTTGGCCCTTGCGCCGGATTGATTGGCCAGCACCGAAGGCGGGGGGCAAAGGGTCGGTGCTGTTCCTGCCGGGGCGCGGGGATTTTTACGAAAAGTATCTGGAAACGCTGGACCACTGGCACGCGCTGGGTTGGCACGTAACCGCGGCGGATTGGCGCGGGCAGGCCGGATCGGGGCGGCTTGGCCGGGATGGCGTGACCGGACATATCGATGATTTTTCGACGTGGGTGGCCGATCTGGCCGATCTGTGGCGCGATTGGCGCGCAGCCACGCCGGGGCCGCACGTGCTGGCCGGACATTCGATGGGCGGGCATCTGGTGCTGCGGGCCGTGGCCGAAGGGGCGGTCGATCCCGATGGGGTCTTGCTGTCTGCGCCGATGCTGGGATTTACCGCCGATGTCCTGCCCGGGGCGGTCATGCATGGCGCGGCGCGGGTATTGGCGGCGCTGGGTGATCCCGCGCGCCCGGCGTGGCGGTGGAGCGAAAAGCCCGGCCAGCCCCCTGAAGGCCGTGCTGATTTGTTGACCCACGATGCCGTGCGCTATGCCGATGAACTGTGGTGGCGCGATGCCCGGCCCGAACTGGTGATGGGGCCGGGCAGTTGGCGCTGGGTCGAACGGGCCTATGCCTCGATGCGCAAGGTGTTTGCACGGGGCGTGCTTGAACAGGTTCATCAGCCGGTGCTGTTGCTGGCCACCGATCACGATCAACTGGTGGGGTACCGGGCGATCGTTCGCGCCGCGGCGCGGCTACCCCATGCCACGCTGATTAATTATGGCGCGGCGGCCGCGCATGAATTGCTGCGCGAAGTCGATCCGGTGCGGGATCGCGTGCTGGCCGATGCCGACGCTTTTCTGGGGCAGATTGCTGCACGCAAACCGGTGGCAGGCAGCCCGCCGGCATGACCCAGCCGTATGATTTCGTGATTGTCGGCGCGGGGATCGCCGGGGCGTCGCTGGCCGCGGGACTGGCCGCGCACGGGCGAACGCTGGTGATCGAAGCCGAAGCGCAGCCCGGCTACCACGCCACCGGGCGGTCCGCTGCGTTCTGGACCGAAAGCTATGGCGGGCCGGGGGTGCAGCCGTTGACCACGGCTTCTGGCCCGTTCCTGCGCGAGCATGGCTTTCTCACGCCGCGCGGGGCGTTGACGCTGGCGCGCAGCGGTGAACTGGCGGCGCTGGATGCGTTCATCGCGACATTCGCCGGGCAGGGCGTGCGGGTTGAACGGCTGGACCGGGCCGGGCTGGAGGCGCGGTTGCCGGGGCTTGACGCAGAGTGGGCGCAAGGCGCGTGGGAACCGGATTGCTGTGATATCGATGTGGCGCGGCTGCACCAGCACTGGCTGGCGCAGGCCGCGCGCGGCGGGGCAGAACTGCGCTGCAATGCGCGACTGGTGCAGGCCGCACGACGCGGCGGGGCGTGGAACCTGGGCTTGGCCGATGGCACCACGCTGCGTGCACGGGTGGTGGTGAATGCGGCCGGGGCGTGGGCCGATCCGGTGGCCGAACTGGTCGGCGCTCGCGCGCTTGGCATCCGGCCCTATCGCCGCACGGTGGCCCAGTTGCGGATGGGGCGCACGGTGCCGGCAGACCTGCCGCTGGTGCTGGGGATCGACGAACGGTTCTACTTCAAGCCCGAAGCGGGCAAGTTGTGGCTTTCCCCGCACGATGAAACCCCCAGCCCGCCGTGCGATGCTGCGCCCGAAGAAATCGACGTGGCGGTGGCGATCGAACGTCTGGCCGGGGTGGTCGATTGGCCGGTCGAACACGTTGAGCACAAGTGGGCGGGCCTGCGCAGCTTCGCGCCCGATCGCCTGCCGGTCTATGGATTCGACCCGGCAGTGCCGGACTTGTTCTGGTTTGCCGGCCAAGGCGGCTTCGGCATCCAGACCGCCCCTGCCGCCGCCGATCTGGCGCTGCGCCTGTTGTTGGGGCAAGCCGCGGGCGCGATTGATCCGGCAGCCTATTCGCCGGCACGGTTCTAGCCGGGCAACGTCGCCGCGCTTATCCCACCACCGTGCCCAGCGCGGCATCGCTGGCCAGTTTGTCTGCCCGTTCATTTTCGGGGTGGCCATCGTGGCCCTTGACCCAGATCCATTCGATCTTGTGCGGGCGCACCGCGGCGATCAGTTCCTGCCACAAATCGGCATTGAGCACCGGTTTCTTCTGGGAATTCTTCCAGCCGTTCTTCTGCCAGCCGAAGATCCACTTGGTGATCCCATCGATGACATAGCGGCTATCGGTGTGCAGATGGACTTCGCAGGGCTGGTTGAGCGCGCCCAATGCGCGGATCACCGCGGTCAGTT
>JBDKLL010000063.1:0-2878 GCA_039795595.1 Pseudomonadota bacterium | reverse complement strand
GCAGATTTTCTGGCTCACTGCAAGCGGTCACGTGAGGTAGTAATACTTCACGTAGTTGCCATCGGGCTTGCGTTCGCCAACGCCGATCCAGATGTGCCGGGTCAGCCATTCGTATTTGCCCTTGGGCGCTTCGAACGTGGGCTGGGCGCGCAAGTAATATTCGGCGTGCGGCACCGCTTCGCCGCCTTCGAACGCCCACTGGCGAAGTTTGGCCATCGTATCGGCCTCGCGCCCCCAGAGATAGCCCTTGTTCTGCATGTAGATGGTCACCCCGTCATCGGTTTCCAGCAGATAGCGGGCATCGAACACGGCGGTGTCGTCGGGGCGGAAATGGGCATAATCGCCCCCCGAATTGGGGATCGCGCGGCCCTTCATCTTGGGCCCGTCAATCTCGCCGCTGTCGACGTAAACCGCGCTGCGCCAGCCGCCGGCGGGAATGTCGGGGACCATGCTCGTGCGGGTGAACCACAGCCGGATCGCAAAGCCGAACTCAAGGTGGGGATTGTCGAGGGTGGAAAGCATCGAATTGGTCCTCAATAGTTCGACAGAATGGCCAGGCTGGGGGCATCCAGCGGTACGCCGCGCCGCCGTTTTTCGATCTCGTCGCGGCGGGTCTTGGCCTGTTCGTCGATCAGGTAGGCGTGGATCGCCTGCACTTCGGCCGGTTTCAGCACATCGTCCCAGCGCGGCATGCCGTTTGGTTGCAGCAGCCCTTCGAGCAGGATCTTGCTGAACGCATCGTGCGTGCCGGGCTGCATCCGGCGCAAGTCAGGCGTGATCGAACGGTGCTGGTTCGAATGGCAGATCGCGCAGTTGGTGAAGAACAGCGCGCGGCCCTGCGCAATCGTGTCCAGCGTGACGCCGGGGGCTTGTGCGGGCGCCGACGGGGCTACTTCCAGCGGCCCCAGCAGCGGGGGCACAGGCACCGGCCCGCCATCAAGCCGGAAGACCAGCAAGCGCCCCGCATTGCCGCGGTTGTAGGCGGCCGAATACGGCGGAACATAGGGGAAGCCGCCGCCACCCCACGCCGCCATCACGGCAATGTATTGCACCCCGCCGACCTTGTAGGTCATCGGCGCGGCGAGGATCGAGGTGCCCGTTTCGATGCTGCGCAGGAGCTTGCCGGTCCGCGCTTCACGGATCAACAGTTGCCCGGCCAGATTGCCGTGGATCAGCAGCCCGCTGGCGGTGGTCAACACCCCGCCGCGATCCTGCCACCCGGCCATCGGCTGGGACCACACGGTTTTGCCGGTCAGCGGATCGATCGCGCGCATCGTGGTGGAACCGGGGTTTTTCAGCACTTCCTGCCACGCTGGTAGCGCTTTGACTTGCGCCGCCACCGGCGGGGGCAGGGTGGCCAGCGCGGCCTGCAATTGCGGGGTGAAGATCAGCGCCGCGGCGGTGTTCAGCCCCTTGGGTTTGTAAGGCTTGTCGCCCGGGGGCACGAACATCAGGTTGCCCATGTCCTGAATTGCGCCAAAGTATAGCCCGCTGGCCGGATCGTACGATGCCGGGTGCCAGTTGCGTGCGCCGGGGGTGCCGGGGAAGATGATCTTCGGACCGCGGCTGAAATCTGCCGCGGCGTTATCAATGATCGCCTGCCCGGTGCGCGGGTCGATCCCCTTGGCCCAGTTGACCCGCACGATCTTGTTGGCGCGCAGCAGTTTGCCGTCGCGCCGGTCGATCACGTACAGGAACCCGTTCTTCGGCGCGTGCAGCACGACCGGGCGATCTTTCCCGTCCACTTGCATCCGGGTCAGGATCATCGGCGCGGTGGCATCGTAATCCCACTGGTCTTGCGGGCTTTCCTGATAGAACCACTTCATCCGTCCGGTCTTGGCGTCGATCGCCACGATCGAGGAAACGTAGAGGTTGTTGCCGCCCGACGGCGAACGGATATCGAGGCTGTAAGGTTCGCCATTGCCCGTGCCGACCAGCACCAGACCCGTTTCCGGATCGTAATTGATCGCATCCCATGGTCCGCCGCCGGCACCCATGTCCCACCGGCTGCGCGGATCCCAGGTCTTGAGCGCGGCTTCCAGTTCGGGGTTGTCCTGCGGGCCCAGCTTGGGATCGCGCGGCACGACGTGGAACCGCCACGCGAGCTTGCCGGTGGCGATATCCCATGCCGAAACATCGCCGCGCGCATCATAGTCCGCGCCGCCGTTGCCGATCACCACCACGCCGCCGGCCACTTCGGGCGCGCCAGTGGAATTGCCGCCGCGTGAATGGTCTTCGATCGTATCGGCCTGCCACACCGGCTTGCCGGTCTTGGCATCAAGCGCATAAAGCACGCCATCCAGCGCGGCGACGAACACCTTGCCATTCGCCACGGCCACGCCCCGGTTGGCCATATCGCAGCACACCGTGCGGTTGACCTGCATGTCCACTTTCGGTTCAAACGCCCACAGCGCCTTGCCGCTGGCCGCGTCGAAGGCATAGGCCCGGCCCGCCACGCCTGAGGTGTACATCACCCCATCGACCACCACCGGGGTGGCTTCGAGCACGCGGTTGGTGCCCAGTTCGGCCTGCCACGCCAGCCCCAGCCGGGCGACGTTGCCGGCGGTGATGTCGGTCAGCGTTGAATGGTGGGTCTTGCCGGCATCGCCGCCGGGGTTGGTCCAGTTGTCCGCGGCTTCGGCCTGCTGCGGCGGGGCGGTTTCGCGCGGGCCGCAGGCGGCCAGCAACAGCGCAGCAAGGGGGGCGGCAAGGATGGTGAGCCGGTGCAGCATCACTGGCCGTCCCACGGGCTTTTCATGTGGTAGGGCACGGTGATGAAGTTGGCTTCGATCTGGCGGATCATCCCGCCATCGATCCGGAACAGTTCCGACAGGTAGAAGCTGTGCGGATAGCGGATCGGCGATTGCACGGTGCGGCC
>JBDKLL010000062.1:0-13810 GCA_039795595.1 Pseudomonadota bacterium | reverse complement strand
CCAGTCGGGCTACCTCTACAGCTATGCGCTGGTCATGCTGCTTGGCCTGACCGCGGCAATCACTTGGGTGATGGTGCACTGATATGTTCGGATTTCCCATCCTCTCGCTGATGCTGCTGGTGCCGCTGGTTGCGGCCGTGGCCTGCCTGTTCGTCGAAGCGAAAGCCGCGCGCAGCATTGCGCTGGCCGCCACGGTGATCGATTTCCTGCTGGGCATTGTCCTGTGGAGCCGCTTTGAAGTGGGCGGGCCGCAGTGGCAGTTTCAGGAAAGCGCCGCGATCTTTGCCGGTTTTTCTTGGAAACTGGGGATCGACGGCATCGCCCTGATGCTGATCGAACTGTCGGTGTTCCTGATGCCGATCTGCATTCTGGCCAGCGCTTCGATCGACAAGCGCGTCAGCGAATACATGGCCGCCTTCCTGCTGATGGAAACGCTGATGATCGGCGTGTTCGCGGCGCAGGACTTGTACCTGTTCTACATCATGTTCGAAGCCGGGCTGATCCCGATGTACCTGATCATCGGGATCTGGGGCGGGGCGGACCGGATTTACGCCAGCTACAAGTTCTTCCTCTACACGCTGCTCGGTTCGGTGCTGATGCTGATCGCGATGCTGTGGATGGCGAACGAAGCTGGCACCACCGATGTGCCCACACTGATGGCCTATGACTTCCCGGTTGCGGCGCAAAAGTGGCTGTGGCTGGCGTTCTTCGCCAGCTTTGCGGTGAAGATGCCGATGTGGCCGGTTCACACCTGGCTGCCCGATGCCCACGTGCAGGCCCCCACTGCCGGTTCAGTGATCCTTGCGGGCGTGCTGCTGAAAATGGGTGGTTACGGCTTTATCCGGTTCTCGCTGCCGATGTTCCCGCAGGCCAGTGCCGATTTCGCGTGGGTGATCTTTGCGCTGTCGATGGTCGCGGTGGTGTACACCAGCCTCGTCGCGCTGGTGCAGCATGATATGAAAAAGCTGATCGCCTATTCATCCGTTGCGCACATGGCGATCGTGACGGTTGGCCTGTTTGCCTTCAACGTGCAGGGGCTGGAAGGGACGATGATCGTCATGCTCAGCCACGGGCTGGTGGCCGGCGCGCTGTTCCTGTGCGTGGGCGTGATCTACGATCGGCTCCACACGCGTGAGATCAATCGCTACGGCGGGCTGTCGATCAACATGCCCAAGTATGCGCTGTTTTTCCTGCTGTTCACGATGGCGTCGATCGGGCTGCCGGGGACCAGCGGGTTCGTGGGCGAATTCCTGAGCCTTGCCGGGATCTACCAGATCTCCAGCTGGGTGGCATTCGTCAGCACGACCGGGATCATTCTGGGCGCAGGCTATATGTTGTACCTTTATCGCCGGGTCGCGTTCGGTGAACAGGTCAATGCCGATGCCGCCGCGATGCCTGATCTTTCGGGCCGCGAACTGGGGATGCTGGCAGCCATTGCTGCGGTGGTCTTGTGGATGGGCGTCTATCCTGAAAGCTTCCTGGCGCCGATGCGCGCCGATATTGCCGCGCTGGATGCCCGGCTTGCCCAAGCCAAGCCTGCGGGTGATGCCCAACTGGCTGCGGGCAAGCCGAAACCTGCCGCTGAACATTCCGAACATGGCGAAAACGCCGCGCACGAGGGGGCGCACTAATGGACCTGACGCAGTCACTGCGCCTTGTTGCGCCTGAAGAACTGTTGAGCGTTGCGGGGCTGGTCCTGCTGCTTGTTTCGGCTTGGGCGGGAAGCGCACGCGCGGCCCGCGTTGTAAGCTGGGCTGCGGTGGCGGTGCTGGCGGCCTGTGCGGCGCTGGTTGTGCCGGCGCTGGGCGGAGTGGATCCGGCTGCGGCATCGGCGTTCGGCGGGCTGTTCGCGGCCGATGCCTTTGCCGCTTATGCCAAAGTGCTGATCTATGCCGCGGCCGCGGCAACCCTGATCGTGGCACCGCCATTTTTTGCTCGCGCCGGGGCGCTGCGGGCGGAATACCCGGTGCTGGTGCTGTTCGCGGCGCTGGGCATGGGGATCATGGTTTCGGCGCAGAACCTGATGACGCTGTACATCGGGCTGGAACTGAACTCGCTCGCGGCATACGTGCTGGCCGCGTTCCTGAAAAGCGATGAGCGTTCGGCCGAAGCCGGGCTTAAGTATTTCGTGCTGGGCGCGCTTGCCAGCGGCATCCTGCTGTTCGGGATGAGCCTGACTTACGGTTTCACCGGCACCACCAGCTATGCCGGGATCGCCGCGGCATTGAGCGGCGGCATGGCCAAGGGCGCGCTGTTTGGTATCACCTTTGTGCTGGCCGGGTTGGCGTTCAAGGTTAGTGCGGTGCCGTTCCATATGTGGACGCCGGATGTGTACGAAGGCGCGCCCACCCCGGTGACCGCGTTCTTCGCATCGGCTCCGAAAGTTGCCGCGCTTGGTCTGACCATGCGCGTGGCGCTGGAAGCCTTCGGGCCGCAAGCCGCGGCCTGGCAGCAGATCGTAACGTTTGCGGCCGTTGCATCGATCGTGGTCGGTGCGCTGGGTGCGATCGGGCAGGGCAATATCAAGCGCCTGCTGGCCTATTCGTCGATCAACAACGTAGGCTTCGTGCTGATCGGTCTGGCCACCGCCACGCCGCAAGGCGCAGCGGCGATGCTGGTCTATCTGGCGATTTACGTGGCGATGACGGTGGCGGGCTTTGTTGCCGTGCTGATGCTGAAGGATGCGCAGGGCGATCAGGTTGAAGCGATCGCCGATATTGCCGGCCTTTCACGCACCCGCCCGTTGATTGCGGCGGCGCTGGCGATGGTGATGTTCAGCCTTGCCGGGATCCCGCCGCTGTTCGGGTTCTGGGGCAAGTTCGTGGTGTTTCAGGCCGCAGTGCAGGCCGGAATGGTGCCGCTGGCGGCGCTGGGTATTGCCGCCAGCGTGATCGGTGCGTTCTATTACCTCAAGGTCGTCAAGGTGATGTATTTTGATGACGAAGCCGGCAAGGTAACGGGCCAAAGCGAAGCAAGCCACGGCGTGCTGCTTGCCCTGACGGCGCTGTTCATTTCGCCGCTGGGCTATCTGCTGACCCAATGCCTTGGCCGTTATGCCGCAACCGCGGCTGCGGTGCTGTTCCACGCAGCCTGATTACCGCGGCTTGATCCGCACCGTATCCCAAACCGGGTCGACCAACGCCGACCTTGCCACCCGGATCGCCAGTGGTGATCCGGTGGCAGAAGGCGAATGGCTGGTGGCCGATCGGCAAACCGCCGGGCGGGGGCGGCAGGGCCGGGCGTGGTTTGATGGGCTGGGCAACTTCATGGGCTCTACCGTGGTTCGGCTTGGCCCCGGCGATCCATTTGCCGGTACGCTGGCACTGGTGGCTGGGCTGGCGGTGTACGAAACGATCGCCCCGCTGGTGCCGCCGCTCCACCGGCCGCTGCTCAAATGGCCGAACGATGTGATGATCGGCCCGGCCAAGTTGTGCGGCATCCTGCTGGAACGCAGCGGCGATTGGGTGGTGATCGGGATCGGCGTCAACCTTGCCGCCGCACCGCCAGTGGCCGGGCGCGAAACCATCGCCCTGTCGGCATTCGGGCCGGCGCCGGATCGCGATGTCTTTGCCGCCGCGCTGGCGGCGCAGTTTGAAGCCGAAGTGCAGCGCTGGCGCAGTGCCGGGCTGGCCCCGCTGGTTAGCCGTTGGCTGGCGGCGGGGCATCCGCTGGGGACACCGTTGCAGGTTGGCGAACCGGGGGAGGAGGCACTGCACGGCGAATTCGCCGGGCTGACCAGCGATGGAGCCTTGCAACTGCGGCTGACTGACGGCACCACTCGCGTAATCCATGCTGGCGAAGTGCGGCTGGCCGGCGCACCGCGTGCGGCCGATGACAGGTAAAGGGATGATCAAACGATGCTGATCGCCATCGATAACGGCAATACCAATGTAAAGTTCGCACTGGTGGATGCCGCGGGTGAGATCGTGCAGCGCTGGCGGATTGCCACCGATGCCAAGCGCACCGCGGATGAATACGCCGTGTGGCTGGACCAGTTGCTGCGCATGGAAGGCTATGCCCGCAGCGATATCGCCGCGGTCATCATCGCAACGGTGGTGCCGCGCGCGCTGCATAATTTGCAGCAACTGGCGCTGAAGTATTTTGGCACCGATGCGCTGGTGGCCGGCCGCCCGCCAGTGGAATGGGGCATCGCGCTGAAAGTGGATGAACCCCGCGCCTTGGGGGCTGATCGCGCGGTCAACGCGATTGCCGCCCAATCGCTCGAAGCAGGTGACAAGATCGTGATCAGTTTCGGCACGGCCACCACGTTCGATCATATCGGCGCAGACGGGGCCTACCTTGGCGGCAGCATTGCCACCGGGGTCAGCTTGTCGCTGGATGCGCTCTACAACGCCGCGGCGATGTTGCCGCGCATCGCGATCGAACCGCCGCCCAATCCCAGCGTGATCGGACGCGACACCGTGGGCCAGATGCAGATCGGGATCTATTGGGGTTACGTCAGCATGATCGAAGGGATGATCGCGCGGATGAAGGCCGAAATCGGCCGCCCCGTGAAAGTGATCGCCACGGGCGGGTTGGCCCCGCTGTTCCAGCAGCACGGGCATCTGTTCGATCGGGTGGAACCCGACCTGACGCTGAAAGGCCTGGCGCTGATTTACGGCAACCGGGACAAGCCCGCGTGAAGCCCGGACAGGAACTGCTGTTTTGCGCGCTCGGCGGATCGGGCGAAATCGGCATGAACGTCAACCTTTATGGTTGCGATGGCAAATGGCTGATGGTCGATCTGGGGATGACCTTCAGCGGCAATGAATACCCCGGGGTCGATCTGGTCTTTGCCGATCTTGAGTTCATCGAAGAACGTAAGCGCGATCTGGTCGGGATCGTTCTGACCCACGCCCACGAAGATCATATCGGCGCGGTGCCGTACTTCGCGAAGGAACTGGGTGTGCCGCTCTATGCCACGCCGTTTACCGCGCGGTTGGTGGCGGAAAAGCTGAACGAGGCTGGGCTATCGCACGAAGTCGAACTGATCGTGATCGATCATCTCGATCCGTTCGCCCTTGGCCCGTTTTCGCTGCGCTTTGTCCCGTTGGCGCACTCGATCGCCGAAGGCAACGCGCTGGTGATCGAAACGCCTTATGGGCGGATTTTCCATACTGGCGACTGGAAGCTGGATGATGCGCCGCTGGTTGGCACGCCGGCCACCCCGGCAGAACTGACCGCGATCGGCGATCAGGGCGTGCTGGCGCTGGTGTGCGATTCCACCAACGTATTCAATCCCAAGCCATCGGGCAGCGAAGGTGCGGTGCGCGATGCGCTGAAAGCCGAAGTTGCCCGCCATCACGGCAAGCGGGTGCTGGTGACGACATTCGCCTCAAACGTCGCGCGGTTGCAGACGTTGGGCGAAGTGGCGCAGGCCACCAATCGCCGGCTGTGCGTGGCCGGGCGTTCGCTCGATCGGATTATCCGCACCGGGCAGGCCAGCGGCTATCTGCTGGATCTGCCCGCAACGGTCGATTTCGATACGGCCATGAACCTGCCGCGCGGTGAAGTGTTGATCGTTGCCACCGGCGGGCAGGGCGAACCCCGCGCTGCCTTGTCGCGGATTGCCGAAGATAGCCACGCGATCGCGCTGGAAGCGGGTGATGTCGTGCTGTTTTCAAGCCGCCAGATCCCCGGCAACGAAATCGCGATTGGCCGGATCCAGAACCGTCTGGCCGCGCGCAATGTGACGTTGGTGACCGACCGGCAGGCCGAAATCCACGTTTCCGGCCACCCGGGCCGCCCTGAACTCGAAGCGCTCTATGGTTGGTTGCGGCCGGAAATTCTGGTGCCGGTGCATGGCGAAGTGCGGCACATGAAGGAACAGGCCCGGCTGGGTCGGGCTTGCGGGATCCCCAAGGCGGTGACCCAGCAGAACGGAGATCTGGTGCGGCTTGCCCCGGGCAAGCCCGGCAAGATCAGCGAAGTGCGCGCCGGGCGGTTGGTGCTGGATGGCGATATCATCGCTCCGGCCGATGGCGAAGCCATGGTGATGCGCCGCCGATTGGCGCACAACGGGTTGGTGATCGTGGTGCTGGACGGGAAGGGCCGGGTGCAGGTGGAAAGCGTTGGTCTGCCGCTTGACGAAGACCACGACGATTTTGTGGCCGAGGCCCGCGAAGACGTCTCCGCCGCACTGGCCCGGCTCAAGGGCGGCCAACGCCATGATCGTGATGCGATCAGCGAAGCGGCTCGGCTGGCGGCCCGCCGCGCGGCCGGGCGCTGGTCGGGCAAGAAGCCGCAAGTGCGCGTAATCCTTTCGGAGACCTGACATGCAGTGGACCTCTGCTCTGGCGATCTTCTTCCTGATCTGGGTGATGAGCGCGTTTTTCGTGATGCCGTTCGGGCTGCGAACGCTGGACGAAGATGGCACCGTGCGTGTTCCCGGTCAGGTCGATAGCGCCCCGGCCAATTTTGATCCGCGCCGGATCGCACGCCGGGCAACGGTGTTGGCGGTCATCCTGTTCGCGCTGTTTTATGCCAACTACACCCACGGGTGGATCACCGCCGATGATCTCGACGTGACGGGCGGCATGGGCAAAGTGCCGCCGCTGGAAACCCCTGCTGGGAATTCCACGCCGCCATCAACTGCACGCTAATGCTGCGCTAAGGCAGGCCTATTTGCGCAGTCGTTCGATCGACTGGGCCAGTGCCACGTAAAGCTTGCCCATGTCGGATGACAGCAGGGTAACCCCCATGGCATGGCCATCGCGCGTTGACAGCAACTGGCGCAGCATCGCTTCGAAATCGTGGATGTAGCGCGAAACGTGATCGTGGAACGCACGGTCAGTTTCATACAACTGCACCACGGTCTTGGCCTCAGGCGTTTCCAGCAGACGGACCGCGCGCCGGGTGAAGATCCCCCGATCGCCGCGCAAATACGATGCCCAAGCCTTATCCGTCACCTCGGTATCCATCACCCGGGCGATATCGACCGCGTTCGAATTCAGGCTTTCGGTGATCAGCGCCACCCGCCGGGCAAAATCATTATCGACCTGCTCCTGCGCGCGTTCACGGGCCTGCGCCACCCGGCGTTCCAAGTTGCCGGCCAGTTCGTTGACCTTGCCCAACTGTTCGCGCAGTTGCAGCGCGGCTTCGCGGCTGACCCCGGCAGCGTGCGCGGCAGCCTGTTCAAGCTGCCCCGTCACTTCGGCAGCCCGCACCCGCATTGCACGGTCCAACGCAACGCCGCTTTCCTGCCCAATCCGCGCAGCCACGGCCGAAACCGAAGCCGCGCTCATATTTTCGATCCCGGCGATCGCCGCCCGCGCCGATGTGTCGAGCGTATTGATCGCAGCGGTCAGTTCGTTTTGCGCGTGTCCGGCAAGGCTGGCCGCCTGTTCGCCCAGTGCATCAAGCGATTGCCCGATAGCACCGATTGCCACCTGATTGGCGTTCAGGCTGGCATCGATCCGGCCGGCCTGCGCCAGCCCGAGATCCAGCCCCGCGTTGGCGTGATCGACATGGTTGGCCAGTGCTTCGCCATGGTCTTGCGCAGACTTGACCACATCGCGCAGCGCATCGACGTTTTCGGCCAGCTGGGCCAACCGGGCTTCGCTGGTGCCGATTGCGGCAGGAAGATCCTGTTCGCTGTGCTGCACCCCGGCGCGGATCAATTCCAGCAAGCGCACGCTGCTGTCGGTCAGGTCGGCAATGATCGCGTCGGTCCCGCTCAACGCCTCGCGGCTGGCGATCAATTGCTGCGCCAGCGTATCAAGGCTGCGCGCAACCGCGGCTTCGGCTGCGCCACCTTGCGCCGCGATGGCTTCCATCTGCGCGGCGAAAGTGGCCAGTTGTCCGGCAATCGTTTCGGAATGGTTGGCCAACTGGCGTGAGGCGGCTTCTTGTTCGCCCTGCCGCAGCGCAATTTCGGCATCAAGTGCTGCCATCTGCGCGGTGATCGATGCATTGAAATCGGCGTGGCGCTGGGTGAATTCGGCCCGGCGGGTTTCGATTTCGTCTGCAAAGATCCGATCGCGCTCGATCATTCGTGCATCGATCTGTTCAACTTCTTCGGCCAGTTGGGCCAGCGCGCTGCGCCATGCGGCCACCGCGTTCGTTTCGCTATCGCGCAGCGAACGGGCGATCGCGCCGCTTTCATCGCGCACCGCCGAAAGGCGGGCACGCAACGAGGTGAGGCTTTCCGCTTCATGCCCATCGAGCAATTCGCGGGTCGCGGCCAGTTCATCGACCAGTGCCTGCGCGCGGCCACGGATCGCTGCCAGCGCTTCGACTTCGTGGCCGTCAAGCTGGATACGGAATTCTTCACCGCGCGCCGAGAGCGCCGCAAACCGGGCCTGCAAGTGGATTTCGAGGTGTTCGGTATGGTGCGCGAATTCGCCCAGCGTGGTTTCAACCAGATCGCGCAGCACCTTGACCTGCTGTTCGCTGGCCTGTCCGAACTGGTTGAGCCGGTTGAAGCCCTGAACCATTTCTTCCAACTGGCCATGCGCTGTGCGCCCGGCCGCGCCGATGTTGTTGGTGACGTCCTTGGCCGAACTGGCGATGACCGGCAGTTGGAAGCGCAGCTTTTCCATGTTGTCGAGCGCGGCGGCGCTGACGGTGCCGATTGCATCGATGCGCTTGCCATTGTCGCGGATCAGCCCGGCCAGCCGATCGGCGTGTTCCGAGAGACGATCACCCGCGACCCGGCCCAGCGATTCCAAATCGCGGGCCTGCGCAGTGATGAATTCGCGCGCCAGGCTGAGTTCGTGATTAACGTTGGTCAGGCGGGCTTCAAGCCGCGCGGATTCATCGCCAAGCAGGCGGGCGGTTGCCCCAAACCGCAGCGCTTCGCGCCGGCTGTTGCGCATGGTCACCAGCCACAGCACGGCCACCAGCGCAACTGGAACCGACCAATCGCGGATCCAAGCCACCCATTGTTGCGGGGCCGCGCCGGCCTGCATTGCGGTGATGTTTGCCAGCACGAACAGCGCCGTCCAGCCGCCGACCGCCAGCATTGCCACCCCGGCGGCAACAAAACCCGGCCACCGCCGGATTACTGGTTCAGCATACCCTCCATCGTCTGCGTCTTCGGCATAAGCCTCCATAGCCGCAGCCTCCGCATCGGCGGTGCTAATGGTTTCCGCGCTGGTGCTTTCGGCACTGGCAGCATCGATGGCGACTATGCGTGATCCCCCGGTCATGCTGCGGGTTTACCACGTTATGGCCGGCTTTAAACCCCGGATTAACCACCATACCGCGCACATTTCTGCGCCGCAGGAAGTAGCAATCCAGTGGCCAGACGCGGCCATGGCTTGGCACCAGCACGGTCTGCGCCTAATATCCCTGCCTGTTCACTGTTTTTATGGAGAAAAACTCTGCGGGTCGCGCTGCTGACCGTGCTTGAACCGGTGGCTCCGGGCAGTTACCTGCCGCGGGGTTTCCTGCGTATCGGCGGGATGTCCGTTGCGCGTCAGCAACTGGGACTGGCATTGGCGCTGACCTGTGAACGGGTCATCTGCCTTGCGCAGGGGTTAAGCGCCGAACTGCAGGAATTGCAGCAGGCCACCGAAAGCGCTGGCGTGCAGTTCACCATGATTACCGAACCGCGCCAGTTGCTGGGCCTGATCACGGCCGTGGATGACCTGATTGTGATTGGCGATGGACTGTTCGTTTCCACTGCCGATGCCGCCGCCATGCTGGAGCAGGGGGCAGGCGTGCTGGTCCAACCAATCGAACAAGGACTGGCCGCCGGGTTTGAACGGATCGATCTGAACCACGCGGCGGCCGCACTGATGCGAATCCCCGGGCGGTTGGTTGAACGGATCGCGGAATTGCCTGCAGACTATGATGCCGTATCCGCCTTGCAGCGGATCGCCTTGCAGGCCGGGGTGCCGCAGCGCCTGATCCATGGGGGAGCAGGCGAACCGTTGTTCTGGACGCTGGTGCGCAGCGAAGCCGATGCCCACGCGCTGGAACCGCAGTGGATCCGCCAACGGACCCGCGCTGACGTGTCATACAGCCCAGCGCGAGCAATCGCGCTGCTGGCGGTGCGTCTGTTCGGGCCGGCGCTGCTTCATGCCGGCAGCGGGGCGGGGGTTATTACGATTGCTGCAACGATCGTGGCGCTGATCGCCGTAAGCCTTGGCTGGCTTGGTTATGGCGCAATGGCCTTGGCCTGTTGTGCGCTGGGTTGGATCCTGCGCGAATTCGCGGCCTTTCTCACCCGGATTGAAGGCGATCTTCCGGGGGTGCCGCGCGTAATCGATGGCCGCGCGGTTTATGGTTGGTCGCTGGATGGGGTGATGATTGCGCTGAGCGGGTGGAACATGACACCACTGGCCGGGCAAAGCCCGCTTGACCGATATTTTCCCGCAATGGCCCTGATTGGTGTGCTGCGCCTGTTGCCACGCGCGTTGGCGGGACGCTGGACCGCGGCCTTGCAGGATCGGGCGGCACTGGCTCTTTTGCTGCTTGGGGCAACGGCGGCGGGTGCAGTGGGCCTTACCGTTCAACTGGCGGCGATCCTGCTGCTGGTTGCCGGGATCGTGCTGCCGCGCGGGGAAGTTATCCTAACGCAGCCTTAACCAAGCTTCGGTATGGGACCAGCATGGTTCACGATGCTGTCCAATCCGCGAGCGCGATTCCGATCGAAACAGCGCTGCGCGACAAGCTGGTGCATGGCGATGCCCTGATCGGCACGATTGCCCCAATTCTGCGGCATTTGCTGGCCAATGATGCCCATTCGGTATTCAGCGAAGAGATCATCGCGCGGGTCCGTGGGATGTTTGGCAACATCGCGCGGCAGTTGCTGGATGGGATGGACAGCGCTTCTGGCCCTGCCGATTCGCCCGTGCCGAAGGATGAGGATATCGCGCGACTGGTAACCAGCCTGATCGCCCATCCGGGCTTGCTGGGGCATGTCCACGCCGTGGCGCTGGAATGGCAGTTGACCGAACGCTTGCAGCTTCGCCTCGGCAATGATCCGGTGCTTTCCCCGCTATTGCAGGCGCTGATTGCATCAAGCGATCAGGCGGTGTCGGCAACGGCCATGGCATTGCTGGCGGCTCAGGCGCGGTTCAGCCAAGCGCAGCGCCGGCTGGAACTGCCGCTGGGCGAATTGCCGGGCGATCTGTTGCACGCTGCCTTGCTGGCCTTGCGCAACCATGCGGGTGAAGATCCAGCGGCTCAGGCGTCGTTTTCACGCATCGAACTGGCCGTTCGTAGCAGTTATGACGAAAGCCGCAGCCGTCTGGGCCTGATCGCCAAGCTGGTCAGCGGGATGGGCGGCGGACGCACCGCAGCACTGGCGCTGGGGCACGCCGGGGTGGCGATATTCCTTTCGGCACTGGCGCTGGCTTCCGGGCAGGACCGCGACATGGCGGTGTTATCGACCAACGAAGGCCAATTGGCGCGGCTGGCGTTGGCCTTGCGGGCGGCCGGGCTGAAACCCGCACAGATCGTTGAGCAGTTCGGTGCGCTTCATCCGGATGCCGCGCTGCCGCATGACTTCGAATTGATCGGAGCCGAGCGTGCGGCCGCGCTGCTGACCCGATCTTCAGCCTTTCCGGGCCTGTAATCGGGTGACAGCGATGAGCGCGCTTCTGGCCACTGCACAAACCGATCGCGATGATCGCCTGATCAGCGCGGACGAGCCGCTGGCCAGCCTACAATTGCGGTGTGGTGGCGAATTGCCGGGGACCATCGCGGTTCCGGCACTGCTTGAACTGGTGCGCAAAGCCCGGGCGTATGGCCTGAAATTGGCGCGGACCTTGCGGGCAACGGATGGGGTGGACCAGATTTCAGCCTGGGTTGAAGTGGTGCCCGAAGCGGACGGCGCTTGCGCCATCACGGCCCACAGTTGGCAAGCCAATCCGCTGCCCGGTGAAGACCCGGCCAACAGCGATCGCCACCGCGCTGCGATTGATCGCGCCATGGCCGAACTGACCGCCCAACTGGACCAGAACCAACGCGTGCTGGCGGTTGAAGCCTGCGCTGTCGATACGGCGCAGTCCGCACAGGCGATGCGCGCAGGGATTGGACGACCATGGACCGAATTCGTAACCGTTACGCACAGCAGCCACCAACAGCCCTTGCACTGGCGGTTGCTTGATGGGGCACGGGTGATTCTGCCGGGTTCCGCCCGGGTCTGGCGGGTCAGCCTGTTCCCGTACGAGACCCCCGGAGGTGAACCCGCTGGGTTTGAATTGTGCCTGGTGGCCGATGTGCCGCTGCTCCCGCGAGTGGCGGTAGAGCCGAGGCAGGCTGATCAGGCCTTCAGTCTGGCAAGGATCGATGTTGCACCGGTGTTGCGCCAACCCTTGGCACGGATCATCAGCAACGCCGAAACCATCCGCACCCGCCTCGCCGGGCCACTGGCCGATGAATATAGCCAATATGCGGCCGATATCACTACGGCCGGGCGGCACCTGCTGTCGCTGGTTGATGATCTGGCCGATCTTAGCGCCGTTGAAGCCGATGGGTTCAGCACCGCTGGGGATCGCATCGATCTGGGCGAGGTGGCGCGCAGTGCGGCCGCCATCCTGGGCGCGCGTGCGCAGGAGCGCGGCATCGTGATCGATCCACCCAAGCGCGACGAACGCTTGTTCGCCCGCGGCGAAGGACGCCGGGTGCTGCAAATCCTGCTGAACCTGTTGACCAATGCAGTCCGCTATTCGGGTGCGGATTCCCAAGTGTGGATCCGGCTTGAAGCCATGCCCGGACGGGCGCGGGTAATCGTGGCCGATCAGGGGCCGGGGCTGTCCACCGAACAACAAACCCGCGTGTTCGACAAGTTCGAACGATTGGGGCGCAGCGATGAAGCAGGGACCGGACTGGGGCTATATATCTCGCGGCGCCTTGCACAGGCGATGGGCGGCAACCTGACGGTCGAAAGCGCGCCCGGGCAGGGGGCGCGGTTTATCCTCGACCTGCCTGCGGCTGATCTGCAGGCTTAACCAGATACAAAAACCCCCGGCGGGCAGAACCGGCCGGGGGTCTTAATGGTTTGTGGCGGCGGCTTAACGCTTGGTCAGCGGCACGTAATCGCGCGCGGTCGGGCCAGTGTAAAGCTGGCGCGGACGGCCGATCTTCTGGCCGGGATCCGAAATCATTTCGTTCCACTGTGCCACCCAGCCGACGGTGCGGGCCAGCGCGAACAGCACGGTGAACATTGTGGTCGGGAACCCGATCGCCGAAAGGATGATCCCCGAATAGAAGTCCACGTTGGGGAACAGCTTCTTTTCGATGAAGTAAGGATCGCTCAGCGCGATTTCTTCAAGCCGCAGCGCGGTTTCGAACAGCGGGTCGGTAACCTTCAGGGCATCGAACACTTCGCGCACGGTCGATTGCATCACCGTCGCCCGCGGATCGTAGTTCTTATAGACGCGGTGACCGAAGCCCATCAGGCGGAACGGATCGTTCTTGTCCTTGGCGCGTTCGATGTAGTGCGGAATCTTGTCCGGCGTGCCGATTTCGCGCAGCATATTGAGCGCGGCTTCGTTGGCCCCGCCGTGTGCCGGGCCCCACAGGCAGGCAATGCCCGCCGCGATGCACGCAAACGGGTTGGCCCCCGAAGAACCGGCCAGACGAACGGTGCTGGTCGATGCGTTCTGTTCGTGATCGGCGTGGAGGATGAAGATCCGGTCCATCGCCTTTTCAACGGCGGGGATCACTTCGTATTCTTCGGCCGGAACGCCAAAGGTCATCCGCAGGAAGTTGCCGGTATAGCTCAGCTTGTTGTCGGGATAGACGAACGGCTGGCCGACCGAATACTTGTACGCCATGGCCGCGATCGTCGGCATCTTGGCGATCAGGCGGTGGCTGGCGATCTTGCGCTGCACCGGATCGGCAATGTCGGTGGAAT
>JBDKLL010000061.1:0-2664 GCA_039795595.1 Pseudomonadota bacterium | reverse complement strand
TGAGCGCGTCGATGAAGCAAGCATCACTTTCGTAATCAAGCCCGGTGGCCGGTTCGTCGAACAGCAGGATCGGGGCGCGGGTCAGATAGGCCCGGGCCATCACCAGCTTTTGCCGCAAGCTGGCGGGAAGCCGCTCGGAAGCGCTGTCGCCAATCCGGTAATCCAGCCCGCCGGGCAGTTCCATGACCTGCTTGAGCGCCCCTGCGATCTCTAGCGCCTCGGTCAGTTCAGCGTCGGTGGCATCGGGCTGAGCAAAGCGCAGGTTCTGGGCAATCGTCGCCCGGAAGAACTGGGTTTCCTGCGGAACGTAGCCCACCAGCCGGCGCAGATCGACCGGGTCCATCTGGCGCAAATCGATGCCATCCATCCGGATCGTCCCGGCCTGCGGCGTGTACATGCCAAGCAAGAGCTTGAGCAGCGTCGATTTGCCGCTGCCATTGGCGCCGGTCACCGCGGTCATGCTGCCGGCCGGCAGATCAAGCGTAACCCCAACCACCGCCGGATCGGCATTCATCGAATAACGGAACGAAACCCGGGCCAGTTCGATATGGCCGCGCAGCGTGCTCAGGCTGGCGCGGGTCTCGTTGGGCAGGCGTTCACCCTTGAGCTGCATCAGCATATCGAACTGCCGGGCGGCCGAACGCACCCGCCCCACCCGCGAAAGGTTGTTAAACAGGGTCTGCATCGGCCCCAGCACGCGCCACATCAGGATCAGCGATGCAACCAGCGCGCCAGCCCCCACGCTGCCATCGAACGTTCCGGGGATGCTGAACGCGATCATTGCCAGCCCGGCCACCATCATCAGCAGATAAGCCCCTGATGATAGCACCGCGCTGGCCTGTTCGGTGCGGAACGCCGCGAACGAGGCATCGGCCGAAATTTGGCTATAGCGATCCAGCCAGACTTGTTCGGCGCGGCCTTCGCGGATCCCACGCATTTTGCTGATCATTTCGACCAAGAACTCATTGCGCCGGGCCGCCAACCGGCCTTGCGCACCGATCCGTTCACGCGCGAGCGGTTCGACCAGCAGATACAGCGCAGCATAGGCAATCACCGTCACCGCCAGCACCGGCAGCGCCACCGGATTGATCAGGCACAGCACCACTGCGATGATCAGGGTGGCCGGCAGTTCAAGCAGCGTCGCCGCGATCGGACTGGCGAACACATCGCGGATCGCTTCGAAGCTGCTCAGCCGGGCAATCTGCGATCCCACCGATGACCGTTCAGTGTAAGATGGCGAAAGCTGCATGATCTTGCCGATCGCGGCAGTGCCAAAAACATATTCCACGCGGCCCGCAAGGTAGGCCAGCAGTACCGCGCGATAGCGTTGCAGGCCAGCGGCCAGCCCCAGTGCCAGCAGCACGCCCAGCAGGGCATAGCCCAGCAGATCACGCGCGCCGGTTGGCAGCACCTGGTTGAACACCAGCGTGGTGAACAGCGACATCGCCAGCATCAGGATGCCGATTAGGATCGATACGACCGCAGCCTGCACCAGTGGCGGACGCAACCGCGCCAGCGTGGCGCGGGTCCACCCGGCAACCGGGTTGGTCGCCTCAAGATCAGGGGCAAAGAACAACGCGCGGCCCCGGCCCAGCGGCGGCACAATGCGCTGCGGACCGGTCATGCCCCCAGTTACGGTATAGCCATCAACCCCATTGCCGAGCAGCAACAGGGCATCGCCCGCATCGGGCAAGACCAGACATGGATAGCCGCGATCGTCGATCGCCTCGATCTCGCCGGTCCGTTCGGTCACGGTATAGCCCAGCCGCGCAATCGCGCTCGACAGGCCGGTCACGTCAAGTTCGTCGGCGTAATAAGGCAGGGCTTCGATCACATCGCGGATTTCTCCGCGCCAGCCGATTTCGCGCAGCAGCGGCGCAACGATCCGGCTCAGGTCGTTTTCGGCCCGAAATGCACCGGCCACGGCCCGGTCCAACCGCGTCCAGAACGCATCGCCATACGATCGGCCGGCTTGTGCGCTCAACTGGTCGAACCCGGCAACCGCCCGTGCCGCCTGCGCGGCCCCCGCCGCCGGCTTTTCGGCCGCCACCATGCCCGGCGGCGCCAGACGCACGGTTTCATCGGCCAGCTTCATCAACGAGGGACGATGCGAAGCCAGGATCAGGGTCTTCTTGCCCTTTACCCGGTTGAGATAGGCGATAATCGCCTCTTCCCCTTCGCTGTCGACCGATGCGGTGGCATCATCGAACAGGATCACCGGCGGATCGCTGGCCAGTGCGCGGATCACGCCGATCCGCTGGCGCAGGCCCGGCGGCAGGCTTTCCGCGGCAGCATCGCCAACCCGGGTTTCCCACCCCTGCGGCAACGCCAGAATAAAATCGGCAAAGCCCAGTTCCTGCGCCACGGCCCGCGCGCGGTCGTTCATCTCGCCGCGGAACATCGTGGCGTTCTGCAGCAAGGTGCCTTCATACATCGTTGCCCGCTGCGGCAGGTACCCCACCAGTCGATTAAGCTGCGGCCGATCAAATTCCGCCACATCAACGCCGAACAGTTGCACTTGCCCGGCCGATGGAGCCAGAAAACCGGCAATCAGGCCCAGCAGGGTCGAACGGCCGCTGCCATTTTCGCCGGCGATCAACAGGGCTTCGCCCTGCTTCACCGCAAAGCTGACCCGATCGATCGTGCTGGCCCCGCCGGTGCCAT
>JBDKLL010000060.1:0-6189 GCA_039795595.1 Pseudomonadota bacterium | reverse complement strand
GATCTTTCAATCGGATGGCGGGGTGGTGATTGGCTGGACGCACTATCTGGCGTTTGATCTGTTCACCGGGCTGTGGATCGCGCGCGATGCCGATGCCAAGCAATTTGGCCGGATCTGGCAGCTGCCGTTCCTGCTGGCGACTTTCATGGCCGGCCCGATCGGCCTGCTGGGATGGCTGGTGGTGCGCGAACGCGCCGCACGCCGGGCCGGACGCGGATAACCCGCCCGGCCCAGCGAGGGACTAATCAGCCGCGAGGTTTAGCGGATGGCGCGATCGCCCGCCTGACCGACGGATTCGATATCGCGGCCAAGGCCCTTAACCGTGTTGCAGGCCGCAGCACCGAGAACGATGCCGCTGGCGGCAAGGACAAGAATTAGCTTGCGGATCATGGAGTAGCTCCTTTGCCAGCTTGGCTGCAGAGCATAGCACCGGCGGATGAACGCAGCGTGAGCCGTTATTCCGCGCTGACGGTTCCGGCCGGCGAGAGGCTTTTCTGGTGGAGGTGTTCGCGCCATGCGATCACGCTGCCCGCGGCAATGATCAGCGGTGCGCCCAGCCACGTCGATGCGGGCGGCAATTCTGCCCAGATCAGCCAGCCATAAAGCGTGGCCCAGACCAGCGCGGTGTAATCCATCACGATCACGCTGGCGACCTGCCCATACCGCAGGGCTGCGGTCAGCAGGATCTGGCCGATGCAGCCCAGCACCCCGCCGCTCAGCAGCAGGAACCATTGCCATAGGCTGTGCTGGGTCATCACAAACGGCAGGGCAAGCGCCAGTAGGGGGGACGAAATCGCCGCGAACCAGAACACGATCGACAGCGCTTCGTCGGTCTTGGCAAGGTCGCGGACCTGAATCGAAATTATCGCCACCATGCAGCCTGCGCCCAGCGCCACCGCGGCACCCAGTGGGGGTATGTGGGCGTGGCCGGGCTGGGCAATCACGATGACGCCGGCGAACCCCAAGGCAACCGCCAGCCAGCGCACCGGGCCAACCGCTTCGCGCAGCACCACGGCCGATAGGATCACCGCAAAAATCGGCGCGGTGAAGCCGAACGTGGTCGATTCGGCCAGTGGCAGCAACAGCGGCGCGCCAAACGTAAAGCCCATGCCGGTTAGCCCAAGCAGCGCCCGGCGCGCATGAACTGGCAGCCGCGTGGTTTTGAGCCGGGATACTTCGCCGCGCAGGGTCAGCCAGCCCAGGATCAGCGCCACAGTGGGCACTTGCCGCCAGAACAGTGCCTCGGGAAAGGATACGCCGCTTTGCACCGTCAGTTTGACGACCATCACCAGCGTGGACAGGACCAGCGTGGCCAGCAGGCGCAGGCCAAGGGCAAGGAACGGACGCTGGACAGGCTGCATCATTCCGCCTTAGCGGGGCTGGATGCTTCTACAAGGTCCGATTGCTGACTGGTTCGATCAGGATTGGGTGCAGCGGTTGCTGCTGCCCGGTCTGGCGATGCTGCTGCTGGCCGTGCTGGCGTGGCTGGGGGACCGGCGGCGGATGCGCCGTTCCAACCCGGATGCCGTGGGGTTGATGCCATGGCGCGATTTGGCGTTCTGGTCTGCCTTTGCTGCCGTGCTGTTGCTGGCCACGGCGGCCGCAGGGTGGCTTAACAGCCGGACCTAGAGGCAGGCATCAAGGTAAGCCTGATCGAACCCGAACTGGCGGGCTTTTTCCAACGTATAAGGGCGCAGGCCCGATGTCCGGAATTCGCCGATGATCTTGCCGTCATCAGTTTCGTCCAGATATTCAAATTTGAACAGCGATTGGGTGACGATCACATCGCCTTCCATCCCGATCACTTCGGTGATTTCGGTGGTTCGGCGCGAACCATCGCGCAGGCGCTTGACCTGCACGATCAGGTCAACCGATTCCGCAATCTGGCGGCTGATTGCCTCTTTCGGGATCTTGATATCGCCCATCATGATCATGTTTTCCATGCGGCCAAGGCATTCGCGCGGATTGTTGGCGTGCAGCGTACACATCGAACCATCGTGGCCGGTGTTCATTGCGGCCAGCAGGTCGAAACATTCCGCGCCGCGAATTTCGCCTAGGATGATCCGGTCTGGCCGCATGCGCAGCGCGTTCTTCACCAGATCGCCGATGCCGATCGCCCCCTGACCTTCAAGGTTGGGGGGGCGGGTTTCCAGCGGTAGCCAGTGCGGTTGCTGCAGGCGCAGTTCGGCGGCGTCTTCAATCGTCAGTACGCGTTCGCCGGGATCGATCATCTTCGACATCGCGTTGAGCATGGTGGTTTTACCCGACCCGGTCCCGCCAGAGATGACGATATTCATCCGGCACGCGCCCGCGATTTTTAGCGCGGTGCACATCTTGTCCGACATCGAACCAAAATCGCGCAGCATATCTAGCGTAATCGGCTTTTCAGAGAATTTACGGATCGAAATCGCGGTGCCCCGCAGCGATAACGGCGGCACGATCACGTTCACGCGGCTGCCGTCCTTGAGGCGGGCATCGCAGAGCGGCGTGGTTTGATCGACCCGGCGGCCGACCTGATTGACGATCCGCTGCGCGATCTGGAACAAGTGCGTTTCATCGCGGAACCGGATCGGTGCGATCTGCAGTTTGCCCTTCTTTTCGATATACGTTTGATCCGGGCCGTTGACCATGATGTCCGATACGTCTGGATCGCCCAGCAATTCTTCCAGCGGGCCAAACCCCAGCAGTTCGTCGATCAGCACTTTTTCCAGCGCGAACTGTTCGCGGCGGTTCAGCGTGACTTTCAGTTCTGCCAACACTTCCAGAATGATCGGGCGGAATTCTTCGGAAAGTTCGTCTTTGGTCAGCGTCGCTGCGGCTTCCGGGTCAACCCGTTCGAGCAGGCGGGGCAGCACCTGTTCCTTGATCTTGTGGACAGATGCTTCAAACCCTTCGGCCTGATACGGGCCTTCGCTAACGCCGTTCACGCGTTCAGCCAGCCGGGCCATGGCATCCGACTTTCCGCCGCCTGCAGCCGTGCCCAGTGCGCCTTCATCGCCGGTCAGGGGAGAGAGTTGCTCGCCGGTATAACCATTTTGGGCGGGGGGCAGCTTGCCCGGGTCGATCCCGCCCTTCATTGGCCGGGCCACACCGAATTGGGGCCGCGAACCGGGGGCCATGCCACCGATGCCGTTGCGCCGACCGAAAGCGTTCATCGTTCCGTTACCCCTGATGCAGCCGATGGCACCCAACCGCGTGCCGCCCGCCAAAAGCGTCGTTGCGTGCTGGATAACGTCCAACCTTTTAGGATTTCCTAACCTTGGTGCAGCGATCAGCCGGGCCGGTTTTGGGATATGACCGGTAATCCACAATTGCGCCGTGGCCGCGGGTTTCTGCCCGCGGCGCGGACGATTAGGGAGGGGGCAACCAACAGATGGCAGCGCGGGCCTTGTTCCGCCTCACAGCGAAAGCGAGTGACCCTTTATGCAGCACGGGCAACGATCGGGCTTGATTGCCGCGCTGGCGGGTTTTGCGGTGCTGTCGTGCGGGGATGCCGTGGTCAAGAGCATGGCCGGGATGTGGGCGCCAACCGCGATTGCGACGCTGCGCTATATCTTCGGCACGATCGGACTGGGCGCGTTGTTGTTGGTGCGTGAAGGCCCCGCCGCGTTTCGCATGCCTTTGCCGCTGGTGCAGTTTGGCCGGGGAACCGCCGTTGCCGTGGCGTCGATCGGGTTCTTTTCGGCGGTGTTTGTGATGCCGCTGGCATCGGCCACTGCGCTGACCTTTACCAGCCCGATGATTACGGCGCTGCTGGCGGCGTTGTTGCTGGGCGAGCCAGCGCGCCGCGAAACGTGGATTGCTTCGCTGATCGCGTTCGTGGGGGTGCTGATCGTGTTGCGTCCGAACCTGCTGGCGGTTGGTGCGGCGGCCATGTTCCCGCTGCTGTCGGCGCTGGGGATGAGCTTTATGATGATCGGCAATCGCTTCGTGGCGGGGCGGGCATCTGGCTTGGCGATGCAATTCTACATCGCGCTGGCCGCTTCGCCGGTGCTGATCCTGTTCACCGCGGGTTTGCATTTCAGCGGGGCCGAACGATTTGCCGTGCATTGGCCGGAATGGAGCGTGGTGGCCCGCTGTGCGGTGGTTGCTTGTTCGGCCAGTTGTGCGCACTGGCTGATCTACCTTGGCACAACCCGGGCCGGCGCGGCTACGGTTGCCCCGATGACTTATGTCCAGATGCTGATCGCCAGCGTGATCGGCTGGTTGTTCTTTCAATCGCACCCGGATCTGTGGACCTTGCTGGGCGCTGCGGTCATAATCGCTGCGGGCTTGTATCTGTGGCATAGCGGCCGGGTCCGCGAGCCGGCGATGACCGATTGAGCACTGCCGGCTGACCTGTCTGCCGCACTATTTGAAGGTAATCTGATGCTGCTGTTCCGGATCAGGATTGTGCTGCTTGGGATGCTGGCGGCAGGATTGGCTTCAGGGCTGGCTGCGCCGTTGGCGGCGCAAACGCTGGCCAATCCGAACCTGCCCGAATGGCTGGCTGGGACCTGGGTGATGGAAGACGGCGCGCAGTGGGCGGATGAAGTCTGGACCGATCCGCGCGGGGGGGTGATGCTCGGCCTGTCGCGCACGGGTTTCGGGCCGCAATTGCAGGGCTGGGAAGTGGTGCAGATCCGCCGCAAGGCTGATGGCCGGATCAGTTTCTTCACCCAGCCGCAAGGTCAGGCCCCGGTGGAGTTCCCACTGGTGCTGATCAGCGCCGAGGCGATCGAATTTGCCAATCCCGCCCATGATTATCCGCAGCGGATCCGCTATTGGCGGCAGGGTAAATTGCTGATGTTCGAAGTGTCTCGGCTGGATGGCAGCGCGGTTCAGCGCGCCAATTTCCGGCCGGTTGTGCCGCCTCAGGACGAATAAGCCCATGCTGCGCGAACGCCCCTTTCGTCAGGTCGATGTGTTTACCGCGGTGCCGCTGCTGGGCAATCCGGTGGCGGTGGTGCTTGACGGTGCGGGGTTGAGCGACGCCGCGATGCAAGCCTTCGCGAACTGGACCAACTTGTCCGAAACCACGTTCGTCCTACCGCCCAGCGATCCGGCGGCGGATTACCGGGTGCGGATCTTCACCCCGCAGGCGGAACTGCCATTTGCCGGGCATCCCACGCTGGGTACTGCACACGCCGTATTGGAAGCCGGATTGGCAACGGCCAACGGCGGGCGGCTGGTTCAGGAATGCGCGATCGGGCTGGTGGACCTGACGGTGTCAGGCAACGGCCTGTCTTTCCGCCTGCCGCGCTATGCCTTGGTTGAACTGACCGATCCCGAAGCAATCGCGTGGATCGGCGCGGCGGTGAAGGGCGCGGCACAGGCAGTCGATGTCGGGCCGGTGTGGCTGGTGGCCGAGCTAGAGGACATCACCGCGCTGGAAAATCTGGCGCATAATCCCGTGCGGCTGGCGGCTTATTACATGCCGCTGGGGATGACTGGGGCCACCTTGTTTGCCGTGGACGGCAACCGCGTGGTGGTGCGCAGCTTTGCGCCGGGGGATGGGATTCCGGAAGATCCCGTCTGTGGCAGCGGCAATGCCGCGGTTGCCGCGTTCCGGCTGGCAGCGGGCCAGATCGGCGCGGGCGATGCCTATATCGCCAGCCAAGGCCGGCAACTGGGCCGCGATGGCCATGTCAGCGTGCGGATTGATGGGGTGGACATCCACGTCGGCGGGCAGTGCGTTACTTGCATTACCGGGCAAGTTCGCCTGTAATTGCCATCTGGCGCTGAAACAAACAGGGCGGCCTTGCGGGCCGCCCTGTTGCTATCCGGTAAAGCGCCGAAAGGTTCAGCTTTCGACGTGCTCGGCCAGCACGGTCAGGCCATTGTCGCCAACTTCGGCGAACCCGCCCTGAACCAGGATTTCTTCCGGTGCGGCGCCGTCGGTCTTGTAGATCTTCAGTGCGCCGTCACGCACGGTCGACATGAAGGGCGCGTGGCCCGCCAGCACGCCGAACTCGCCCTCGGTGCCGGGAACGACCACCATGTGGACGTCCTCGGACCGCACGAGCCGGGCCGGCGTGACGAGTTCGAAGTGGAGAGCCATCGGTCCTTACGCCTCTTCGGCCAGCTTTTTGGCCTTTTCGACGGCTTCGTCGATCCCGCCAACCATGTAGAACGCGGCTTCCGGCAGGTGATCGTATTCGCCATCGACCACGGCCTTGAACGAACGCACGGTGTCTTCCACCTGCACGA
>JBDKLL010000059.1:0-7696 GCA_039795595.1 Pseudomonadota bacterium | reverse complement strand
ACCTGCTGGTCTATCACAATCCCGAAGCGGCCGAACGCGGCATCAATCCGTTCGATCACGGCGCGCTGCACACCGATATGTGGAAGACCGAAGGGTTGAAGCAGGCGCTCGACAAGTGGGGCTTCGATGCGGCGTTCGGCGGGGCGCGGCGCGACGAGGAAAAAAGCCGGGCGAAAGAACGGATCTTTTCGTTCCGCACCGCCAGCCACGGCTGGGATCCGAAGAACCAGCGACCGGAACTGTGGAACCTGTACAACGCCCGCAAGAACCGCGGCGAATCGATCCGCGTGTTCCCGATCAGCAACTGGACCGAACTGGACGTGTGGCAATATATCCAGCTGAACGACATCCCGATCGTCCCGCTCTATTTTGCGGCCAAGCGCCCCACGGTGGAACGTGACGGGATGCTGCTGATGGTCGATGACGATCGCTTCCCGCTGCAACCCGGCGAAGTGCCGGTGGAACGCTCGATCCGGTTCCGCACGCTGGGCTGCTATCCGCTGACCGGTGCGGTGGAAAGCACCGCGGCGAACCTGTCTGAAGTAATTCAGGAAACGCTGCTGACCACCACCAGCGAACGCCAGGGCCGCGCGATCGACAAGGATGCGGGCGGCGCCGGCATGGAAGTGAAAAAGCAGCAGGGGTACTTCTAAAATGGCCACCACCGAAACTGCCCCGGTTTACCAGACCGAAGCCCTCATTGCCGAGGATATCGACGCCTATCTGGCCAAGCACCAGCACAAGACCATGCTGCGCTTCATCACCTGCGGCAGCGTGGACGATGGCAAATCCACCCTGATCGGCCGGCTGCTGTATGATTCAAAAATGATCTTCGAAGATCAGCTGGCCGCATTGGAAAACGACAGCCGCAAAGTAGGTACGCAAGGGCAGGAGATCGATTTTGCCCTGCTGGTCGATGGGCTGGCCGCCGAACGCGAACAGGGCATCACGATCGATGTGGCCTATCGCTTTTTCGGAACCGAAAAGCGCAAGTTCATCGTCGCCGATTGCCCCGGGCACGAACAATATACCCGCAACATGGTCACTGGGGCCAGTACCGCCGATCTGGCGGTGATCCTGATCGATGCGCGCAAGGGCGTGCTGCCGCAAACCCGCCGCCATTCCTATCTCTGCCACCTGATCGGCATCCGCCATATCGTGCTGGCGGTGAACAAGATGGACCTGGTCGATTACGACCAGCAGGTGTTCGATGGAATCGTGGCCGAATACACCGAATTCGCTCGCTCAATCGGGATTGATCGTTTCACCGCCCTGCCGATTTCGGGGTTCAAGGGCGATAACATCACCGCCGCATCGGCGAAGATGCCGTGGTATGCCGGACCAACGCTGGTCGATCACCTTGAAACAGTGGAAGTTGATACCACTGCCGATCAGGCCAAGCCGCTGCGCATGGCCGTGCAATGGGTCAACCGCCCGAACCTTGATTTCCGCGGGTTCGCCGGTCTGATCGCCAGCGGCACGGTGAAGCCGGGCGATGCGATCCGGGTGCTACCTTCGGGCAAAACCAGCACCATCGAACGGATCGTTACGCTGGACGGCGATCTGAACGAAGCCGTTGCTGGACAATCAGTTACACTGACATTCTCAGACGAAATCGATTGTTCGCGCGGCGATGTGATCGCTGCCGCCGATGCCCCACCCCAAACCGCCGACCAGTTCGAGGCAACGGTGGTGTGGATGGACGACGAAGCCCTGCACGTTGGCCGTTCGTACTGGCTCAAGCTGGGGACGCAGACCGTATCGGTAACGGTGCAGGCGCCCAAGTACACGATCAACGTCAACACGCTGGAACACCTTGCGGCCAAGACGCTTGATCTGAACGCGATCGGGGTGGTCGAAATTGCCACCGACAAGCCGGTGGTGTTCGAACCCTATGCCCAGAACCGGGCATTGGGCGGGTTCATCCTGATCGACAAGCTGACCAACCGCACCGTTGGTGCCGGGATGTTGCATTTCAGCTTGCGCCGCGCCCAGAACGTCCACTGGCAAGCGGTGGACATCAGCCGCGAACAGCACGCCTGGCTGAAAAACCAGAAACCGGCGGTGCTGTGGTTCACCGGCCTTTCGGGCGCGGGCAAATCAACCATCGCCAACCTGGTTGAAAAGAAGCTGCACCGGATGAATCGGCATACCTTCCTGCTGGATGGCGATAACGTGCGCCATGGGCTGAACAAGGACCTGGGTTTTACCGAAGCCGATCGGATTGAGAATATCCGCCGGGTGGGTGAAGTGGCCAAGCTGATGGCCGATGCCGGTCTGATCGTGCTGACTGCGTTCATCAGCCCGTTCCGTGCCGAACGCGAAATGGTGCGGGCGATGCTGCCTGAAGGCGAATTCATCGAAGTGCACATCGATACGCCGCTGGCCGATGCCGAAGCCCGCGACGTAAAGGGCCTCTACAAGAAGGCGCGCAGCGGCGAATTGAAAAACTTCACCGGGATCGATAGCCCTTATGAAGCCCCGGTCAGCCCGGAAATCCGCATCGATACCACTCAGGTGACGCCCGAACAGGCTGCCGATCTAATCATTGACCACCTGTTGGGGGATGCCTGATCCATGCTGCTGTTCAACGGTCACGAAACGCACAGCCGTTCGTTCGTCAAAGGGATCAGCTGGCGCGTGCTGGGCAGCATCGACACGTTTCTGCTAAGCTGGTTTTTCACCAGCAGCGCCAAAGCTGCCGGCGCGATTGCTTCAACCGAAGTGATTACCAAGGTCCTACTTTACTATTTCCACGAACGGGTCTGGAGTTCGATCGGCTGGGGCGTTGATCGCACTCCCGATGATCCGGCCGCCCATATCTGATCTGAAAGCCTGCCCATGACCGACGCCGAACTTGCTGCCCACCTTGCCGAAACCGCCGGCCGTCTGCTGCTGGAAGTGCGGGGATCGGGCGTATTTGCGGGCAAAGCCTTGGGCGCGGCGGGCGATGCTGTGGCCAACCGGTTTCTGGTTGAAGCGTTGCGCGCGGCCCGCCCGGCCGATGGATTGCTGTCCGAAGAAGAAAAGGACAATGCCGACCGGCTTGATCAAACCCGCGTGTGGATTGTCGATCCGGTTGATGGCACCCGCGAATATGGCGAAGAACGCACCGACTGGGCGGTTCACGTCGCGCTGGCCGTCGATGGCCGTCCGGCGCTGGGCGCGGTGGCCTTGCCCGGCGCGGGCGTGGTGCTGCGCTCGGACCGGCCCGGTGTGGTGCCCCCTGCCCCGCAGCGGCTGCGCATGGTGGTCAGCCGCACCCGCCCCGCCGCCGAAGCGATGGGGGTGGCGGCCGCGCTGGATGCCGAAGTGATCCCGATGGGCAGCGCCGGGGCCAAGGCGATGGCCGTGGTGCTGGGGCAGGCCGACATTTACCTGCACACTGGCGGGCAATACGAATGGGATAGCTGCGCCCCCGCCGCCGTGGCGCTGGCCCATGGCTTGCACGCCAGCCGGATCGATGGCAGCCCGCTGATCTACAACCAGCGCGATACTTATATGCCAGACTTGCTGATCTGCCGGCCGGAACACGCCGCCACCGTGCTGGCCGCGCTCAAGGGGCTTTAAACGCTCCCTGCACCGGGCATCTGACCCGGCTTATCCCGATCATGCATCCAGTTCGCGCCGGATTTCATCGCCGTGCTCATCAATCCGCGGCGGCATGCCGATGCTGGCAGGGATCCCCGCGGAAAAGCGCACCGGCTGGGCTTGTTCGAAATAGGCCCCTTCGCTGGGATGTTCACGGCGGCGGAAAAACCCAACCGCATTAAGGTGGGCATCCTGCAACACTTCGGACAAATCCTGCACCGCCTGTGCCGGAAGTTGCGCGCCATGGCAGCGGCGCACCAGATCATCGGTGCCGAAATTCGGGGTTAGCGCGGCGATGTGCTGATACAGCTCATCCTGATGCGTTGCCCGCCCGCCGGGCAGGTTAAAGCGTTCCTGCGCGATGAAATCGGGGTCTTCCAGCACCGCAAACACCCGGTCCCACGCATCGTGGGTGTAGATCACGATGCTGACCGCGCCGTCCTTGGTCGGGAATGGCTGGCGATAAGGATCGACCTGCCGGGCATAACCCACCGGCGCATTGGGCGGATCGAAAGTTTGTCCGCCAAGGTGCTCCAGCATCATGAAGCTGGCGAACACTTCGAACATCGGCACTTCAACCAGTTGCCCTTCACCCGTACGCTGGCGGTGGAACAACGCGCCCATTGCGCCATAGGCGGCGTGCAGCCCTGCCACCTTGTCGGCAATCAGCGAGGGCAGATAGCGCGGGCGGGGATTGCCATCGACCCGCGGCAACAGGGTGGCCGTGCCAGTGGCGGCCTGAATCACGTCATCATAGGCTTGCAGATCCGCATATGGGCCATCCTGCCCGAACCCCACGCAATGCACGTAAACGATCGCGGGGTTGAGCGCCTTGACGCTGGCATAATCCAGCCCCAGCCGTTCCAGCGCCTTGCCCCGCACGTTGACCACGAACACATCGGCATCGCGCAGCAGGCCGCGCATCACTTCGGCACCGGCATCATCCTTGAGATCGAGCGCGATCGAACGCTTGCCCCGATTAAGCGCCATGAACCCCGGTGCCATCCCCGGCGTGGCGGCAGGTTTGGCCGACCAGCGGAACGCATCCCCGATCCCGGGGCTTTCCACCTTGGTCACCGAAGCGCCCAGATCGGCCAGAATCTGCGTGGCGTATGGCCCGAACACCACCGTGGTCAGATCAACCACCTTGATCCCGGCAAGCATGTTCATGCGTTCTCATCCCCTGCGCGTTGAGCTTGCACCGGGATGCCATACCTACGCGGCAAATGAAACGGGGGGCCGAAGCCCCCCTAACCGATATCAGGCTGATTGGTATCAGGCGATCCGGGCCGGCGGCTCATACGGCGGCAGCCCTTCATAAACCGCATCGGGCGTGGCCAGCATCTTGGCGTATTGTTCCTTGGGATAATCAAGGTGCGGCTTGGCCGGATCGTACGCAGGCTGCGGCACGTTCGGCGCACCAGTATAAGCCGCCGGATTGACCATCGCCGCGGTTTCAGCCGCGGAAACGCCAAGGCTGGCCAGCACGTCAGGATCAACCCACGTTGGCGCATCGAGCACGCGGTATTGCGTGGCGATTTCCAGCGTCATGTGTTCCGGCCCGGCAAAGTACAGCGATTTGCAGAACCCATGATCGATCGGGCCAACAATCGGCACCCCATGGCTGCGCACCCGATCGCGCATGGCATAAAGCGCGGCTTCATCTGGCACCCGAAACGCGATGTGCTGCATCACCCCCGGCGCGCACGGAATTTCACCCCGCCCGGCATGGGTAACGCCCATCGTGGTGGGGATTTTTTCGCCGCCGGGCACGTAAACCAGGCTGAACAGGCTATCGTCGCTCATCTTCAGGAACGCATGGGCGGCGCCTTCCACCCCGTGCATCTCGAAAATCGCAACCAGCGGGAACCCCAGCACTTGGGTGAAAAATTCGAGCTGCTTCTTCATGTCGCCTGCCATGAAGGCAATATGGTGCACGCCCACGGGGTGCTGCGGCGCGGTAGTCATCGGTGGTGCTCCTCCTTCGCGGGGCCGGGATAGCGAAACGCAACGGAGAGTCTGCCCAGCCTCGAATAATGTCAATTAAATTTACTGTATCATGCCCTGAGCCCGCGCACGATCAAGTCTGCCGCGCTGTCGATGGTCCGCGATAAGGCGGCAGGTTCGCTGCGCAGGCGTTCATCAACCGCTTCCACCAACGGCCGCAGGGCAACCAGCGCCCCCGCGCCGTGCGCCAGCATCGTGAACGGCACGGTGATATGCACATCGCGGAAAATCCCCGCGGCCTGCCCTTCTTCAAGCAGGTCCGCCAATGGCCACCGGCGCGAACGGAAGAAGGTCTTGACGATATAGTCCAGCCGTTCGCTGCGCCGGGCCCCTTCGACGTTCATCAGTTGCACGATCGCGGGATATTCGGCGAGGGTTTCCAGAAACCCCACGCAAGCGGCATGAAACCGCTGTTCGATCCCGGCGGCCGGCGGCAACCGCGTCTGCACGTCCACCATCCGGCGATGGAGCCGGCCCATCCCGTGATCGACCGCCGCGATCCACAGCCCCATTTTCGAACCGAACCGCACGTTAAGCAGCCCGTGGCTGACGCCGGAAGCGGCTGCGATCTCGCGGATCGAAGCCCCTTCGAAGCCACGTTCGGCGAAGGCTTCCAGCGCGCGATCAAGGCAGGCTTCGGCTGCCGCCGCAGGCAAATCGGTGCGGGCGGGCCGGCCGGGGCGGCGTTTGGCGGAAACAACAGTCATCGCCCCCGCACCATAGAACGGCCGCGACGCGATGGGAAAGATTAATTAGACAGATGGATATTTAATCGCCATGATCCGGGAAATACCATCTGGGAGTTGATGATGCCCGCCACCGATGCCGAACTGATCCAGCGCGCCCGCGATCTGGCCCCCACGATCCGCGCCCGGGCAGCAGAAGCCGCGGCATTGCGCCGGCCGGTCGATGCGTCGATCCGCGATCTGGCAGACGCCGAACTGATCCAGATGTTCGTGCCGCGCCGCTGGGGCGGGTCTGAAGCATCGCTGAGCACAATGATGGACGCGGTCGAAATCATCAGCGCCGCCTGCCCATCCACCGGCTGGATCACCGCGTTCTACATCAGCCACAACATCTACATCGCCAAGTTCGGCGAAGCGGTGCAGGAGGAACTGTTCGGCCCACGTGGTTATGTCACCCTGCCCGCAGCGTCCGCTGCCGATATGGAGGTCCGCAAGGTCGATGGCGGCTGGGAAGTGAGCGGCAGGGCGCAATGGGGGTCCGGCGTGATGCACGCCGATTGGGTGCTGATGAGCGGCAAAGCGCCCGATGGCCCGCGATCGTTCCTGATGCCGATCAGTGCGGTTGAGGTGCTCGATACCTGGCACTATACCGGCATGGCCGGCACCGGCAGCAACGATTACGTGGCCCGCAACGTGTTCGTGCCCGATGCCCACGCCATCACCGGGGCTGAATTCCACGGCGGTGCCACCGCAGGTTCGCAGATCCATGCCAACCCGCTCTATTCGATCCCGTTTCTGATTTCGGCTTATTGCACCATCCTGCCGGTAATCACCGGCAGCCTGAACGGGGCACTGGGCGCCTATGAAGATATCGTCGCCAAGCGGGTTCGCAATTTTAGCGGCGTGGTGCTCAAGGACCAACAGCACGCCCACGTGGCGCTCGGCGAATTGCAGATCGCCACCCGCGCCGGCAGCGAATTGGCCCGCGCGGTCTATCGCCGGGCGGAAGACGTGCTGGCCAACCGACCCTTCACGCTGGACGACCGGATCGCAGCCAAAGGCCAAACCGCGTTTACATCAAAGCACTGCCGCGAAACCGCCAACCGGATGATGGCGGCCGCAGGGGCATCCAGCTTTCACGAAGACCAGCCGCTGCAACGCATCTGGCGCGATCTCAACACGGTCTGTTCCCACGCGTTCTGGGATTGGGACGTAACCTGTGAACTGACCGGCCGGCACCACCTTGGCTTACATCCTGGGCACCCCTTGGTCTGACCCGCCAACAACCTTAGTTGACAATGAAGTTGACAAACTTCCCGATTGGCTTACTCGTCAACATAATTGACTTGTAGAGGCTGACAATCAGCTCAATTCACGGGAGGGAATGAGGATGCAAAAAGCTCAACGCATGT
>JBDKLL010000058.1:0-26980 GCA_039795595.1 Pseudomonadota bacterium | reverse complement strand
CCAGCCGGTGGAGGTGTTCTTCAAGCTGCTTCTTGTTGAGCCAGCCGGTGCCGTAGATCCGGCTGAGCATCGCGTTGTTCTGATCGCCGCGCCAATAGGCCCCCGAAACGCGGGTCAGCTTGAAGGCGTTGGGATCCAGTTTGCCCGTGCTGGGCAGATGCGGCCCGCGGCACATGTCGAGCCAATCGTCGCCAGACCAGTACACCGTCAGGTCTTCATCGCCCGGCAGTTCGGCGGCCCATTCAGCCTTGAAGGTTTCGCCCTGCTGCTTCCAGCGCGAAATCAACTGTTCGCGGCTCCACACTTCGCGGCGCAGCGGCTTGTTCGCGGCGATAATTTTGCGCATCTGCGCTTCGATTGCCGGCAGGTCTTCCTCGGTAAACGGGCGGGCCGCCGGGGCAAAGTCGTAATAGAACCCATCGTCGGTGCTGGGGCCGAACGTGATCTGCGTGCCAGGGAACAGCGCCTGCACCGCTTCGGCCAGCACGTGCGCATAATCGTGCCGCGCCAGATCGAGCGCTTCGGCCTCATCCCGGCTGGTGATCAGGGCCAGCGCACAATCCGCGGTAAACGGCCGGGTCAGATCGACCAGTTCGCCATCGACACGCGCGGCAAGTGCCGCCTTGGCAAGGCCGGGACCGATCGCGGCGGCGACATCACCTGGTGTGGAACCCGCGGGCATTTCGCGAACGGAACCATCGGGCAAGCTGATCTTGAGAAGCTGGGACATTCCCCGCCCTTAGCGGGCCGGGGCCGATCGCTCAACTGCTCTCGAACTTGCGCTGGCCAGCCAGCACGGTCATCCGCTTGGTTCCGGCTAAAGCCGTGCCCTTTTGCCGCACCGTGGCCATGAACCGCCATTCGCACGTCGCCGCGGCCGGGGTCAGTTCCACTGCCATATAACCACGCTGGCTGGTATCGCACCATTTGAGCTGGGGATTGGTCGCCACGGTTTCGCGGGCCAGGTCCTGCGGGGTTTGCCACCGGATCGTGTCTTCCGCCCCGGGTGAAGTAACCGCGTGGCCAGCCATTTCCACGCCAACCCGCGCGCCCTTGCGATCCAGATCGAAGGCCCACGCATTGTGGCTATCGCCCGACAGGACAACCACGTTGGCATCCGCGGCGAGCGCCGATTTGAACAACCGGTCGCGCGCGGCTGGATAGCCATCCCACGCATCCATGTTCCACGGCAGCCCTTGGTGCCCCGCCGCAACCGCTGAACCGATCCGCGCCCTGAGCCACCCCGGTGCGGTGGCAGACAGGCCATCGAGCACCCCATCGCCCATCCGCAAATTGCCCATCACCACTTCCTGCGCCAGCACTTGCCATGGTTTGCGCGCCCGGACGGATGCCTTCAGCCCTTCGGCCAACCACGCTTCCTGCGGATCGCCCAGCAGGGTGCGCGCGGGATCCGCCCACGCCCCATCGCGCAGCGCGGCCAGCGCGGCTTCGGCCCGACCCGAGCCGATGTCCTGATAGACATCGGGCAAGGATAGCTGTTCGCTGCGCGCCACGTGGCGACTTTCCAGTTTGAACAGGGTGGCCAGATCGCCGATTTCGTAAGTTGCCCAGTAATCGTCCGAAACCGGCATCCATTCGCGATAGACCCGTTCCGACAGCGCCTTGCGCGTGGCCCAATCGCCTTCGCCGGGCTGGTGGTTTTCGGCTCCGCCCTGCCACGTATCGTTGGCGGTTTCGTGATCGTCCCACATCGCCACCATCGGTAGCACCTGATGGATGCGCTGCAGATCGGGATCGGCGCGATAGGTGCGGAAGCGATCGCGGTATCCCTCCAGCGTTACCGCTTCGTCGATCGGCACCAGCCGCCCATCGACCGTCTGCTTGGCGCTGGGATATTCGCCGCGGTGGTATTCGTAAAAATAATCGCCCAGATGCACCGCAAGGTCGAAATCCCCTGCCTCGGCCGCGTGGGCATAAGCGTTGAAGAACCCGAAGCCATAGTTGGAGCAGGAAAACACCGCGAGCCGGAACCGGGCAAGCTTGCCCACCGGCAGGGTGCGGGTGCGGCCGATTGGCGAAATTTCGCCCGATGGGGCGATAAAGCGATAGTAGTACCACCGCCCCGGATTAAGCCCGCGCGCCCAGCCTTTGGCGCAACTGTCATTGGCTGGCGAGGCCGTGCATTCGCCCGTGGCGGCAATCCTGGCAAAACTTTGGTCTTCAGCCAGTTCGAACTGCAGCCGGGTGTCGCTATCGGCCAGATAGCGTGTCCATAGCAGCACTTGCGTTGGCCCGGGTTCGCCACTGGCAACCCCGTGGGTAAAACCGCGCTGATACGCCCCGGCCAGCGTCGGTGCGGACAGCCCGGCAAGCCCCAATGCGCCCAACTTGAAAAACGCACGGCGGCTGGCTCCGCCGCTAAACGAACGATCGGCCGGTGGCAAAGTCATCACGTTCTCCCCGCTTGTTTGCGCCGAACACTAACCACCTTTCATGACAGAGCAATGGCAATGCCCCGGACCATTGCCCCGAACGCGGTGTCGCGGCACAAGGCGGCAATGATCGCGACAAGTTTTCATCCCATTGCTGACACCGCCCACGGCGAACGCCGCATCGCCTATCGCCACACCCCGGGAACCGGCCCGACGCTGGTATTCCTACCGGGCTATATGTCCGACATGGCGGGTGGGAAGGCCACGGCCGTGTTCGATTGGGCCACCGCCACCGGGCGGGCGTGCTTGTTGCTTGATTATTCGGGCTGCGGGGAAAGCGACGGTGATTTCGCTGCCGGGACGCTGACACGCTGGCGCGATGAAGTGTTGGCGCTGATCGCGGCGCGGTGCGATGGCCCAGTGGTGCTGATCGGCTCTTCGATGGGGGGATGGCTGATGCTGCTGGTGGCGCTGGCCGCGCCAGATCGGGTGGCCGCGTTGGTTGGCATCGCCGCCGCCCCCGATTTTACCGAATGGGGCACAGCGGCAGACCAGCAAGCCTTATTGGCGGCTGGCCAAACCATCTTCGCCGAAAATCCTTATGGCCCCGAACCCACCCCCACGCATCCCGGGTTCTGGGCCGATGGGCAGGCCCGGCGGGTGCTGCACGGCGAAATCGCGATCGATGTGCCGGTGCGGCTGCTGCACGGACAAATCGATGCCGATGTGCCATGGACGCTGGCGCTGCAACTGGCCGCGGCGCTGCGTTCAGCCGATGTGCAGGTAACCCTGATCAAGGACGGCGATCATCGCCTGTCGCGCGATGCTGATATTGCCCTGCTGCTGCGGACACTGGCCACGTTGCCGGTCACCCCAACGAATTGATCGAGGTTTCATGCCGCTTCCCCTTGCCCTGATCGTACCGCTGATGGCGCAAGTTGGCCCCGGCACCGCGTTGCCGCAGGCACCACTGGAAATTCATCACCGCCAGCGCACCTCCGCGCCAACCGCGGCCACTGCGTCACTCGCGCCCGCTGAAACCCGTTTGACTGGAACCCGGCTGACCGATTGTCTGGCGCTGGCCCGATCAGACGCGACTGCCGCCGTTGCCGAGGCCGAACGCTGGCGCAGCGGATTGGCCGGTTCGGCCCGCGCTGAACCCGCGCACTGCCTTGGCCTTGCCCTGTCGAACCTTGGCCGCTGGAGCGAAGCGGAAACTGCGCTGCGCGAAGCGCGCGACGCAACGCCCGATCACGATCGCGCCAACCGCGCAATGCGCGGCGCGATGGCGGGCAATGCCGCACTGGCGGCAGGCGCAGCGCAACGCGCGCTGACCGCGCTCGATCTGGCCCAGATCGATGCGCGCACTGCGCGGCTTATCCCATTGAGCGGCGAAATTGCGATCGACCGCGCCCGCGCGCTGGTGGCGCTGGGCCGGGTGGACGAAGCCGATGCCGCGCTGGCTCAGGCTCGGGTCGATGCCCCCAGCAACCCGCAAGGTTGGCTGCTTTCGGCCACCTTGGCGCGGCGGCAAAAGCGGCTTGGCGAAGCCCAGAGCGAAATCGAACAAGCCGCGAAACTGCTGCCCACTGATCCCGAAATCGCGCTTGAAGCCGGGGTGATTGCCATCCTTGGCGGGCGCGATGCCGCCGCGCGGAAAAGCTGGGCCTCGGTCATTGCCGTCGCGCCAGCCAGCCAGTTTGCAAAAACTGCGCAAAGCTATCTTGACCAGCTTGGGCCAACCCCGGCACCATCGCCGCCATGATCGACTTATCCGTTCTTGATCTGGTTCCGGTGCGCGAAGGCGGCACCGTTGGCGATGCCCTGGGCGATGCCGCACTGCTGGCCGCCTGCGCCGAACAGGCCGGATACCGCCGGTTCTGGGTGGCCGAACATCACGCGATGGAAGGGATCGCCGGCGGTGCAACCGCGGTAGTGCTGGCGCATATCGGCAAGGCGACCCGCACGATCCGGATCGGCGCGGGCGGAATCATGCTGCCCAATCACAACCCGTTCGTGATCGCCGAACAGTTCGGCACGCTCGATGCCCTGTATCCCGGGCGGGTGGACCTTGGGCTGGGCCGCGCACCGGGGGCCGATATGCGCATCGCGCAGGCCCTGCGCCGCGATCTGGCCCGGGCTTCGGAATACTTTCCGCAAGATGTGGTTGAATTGCGCGCGCTGTTTACCGGCGAACCGGAACTGGGCATTCGTGCCACGCCCGGATTGGGTGCAGCGGTGCAGATGTGGATGCTGGGATCAAGCACCTTCGGGGCACAGCTGGCCGCCGCGCTTGGGCTGCCCTATGCGTTTGCCTCGCACTTCGCGCCCGATCATCTGGATGAAGCGCTGCGGCTCTATCGCCAGCAGTTCCGCCCGTCAGCCACGCTTGATCAGCCCCACGTGATGGTGGCGATGAATGTCATCGCGGCTGACAGCGATGAGGAAGCCGCGTTGCTGGCATCGTCGATGGACCAGAGCTTCGTCGCGCTACGATCGGGCAACCCCGGAAAACTAAAGCCTCCGGTGCCGGGGTATCGCCAAACGCTCAGCCCATCGCTGCTGGCCATGCTCGAACACATGCGTCAGGCCAGCGCCATCGGTTCGGCCGAAACGGTCCGCACGGCGATCCACCGGTTCGTCGAACGGACCGGGGCAAACGAAGTGATCGTGGGCGGCGCCACGTTCGATCCCGCAGCCCGCAGGCGATCGCTCGAATTAACGAAAAAAGCCCTCGCCTGATGCCAGACCCCTAGGGGCAAATTGGTTGCGGGTACGTTCACTTGCTTCTACAATGCGCATGATTGCTACATAAGATAGCAATATTATAATACGCAGGATGAGGCGGAAACCCCGCCTGAGGAGCGCACGAAATGACCGCGATTCCCGCCGCTGATCCGCTTGAACTGGCGCTGGCCCAGTGCCTTGCCGCCGCCCAGTTGCCCGGCGAAACCCCGCTCACCCCCGACGCGCTGAACCGGGCTGCCGGATTCATGGTGATGACCGGGCAGCAGCGGCGCAGCGGCGAACCGGCGATCGCAATCGAATCGGTTGGCGGCAGCACGCACGAACGCTTCATGCGGATCGCGGTGATTAATGATGACATGCCGTTTCTGGTCGATTCAATCGCGGCCAGCATCGCCGCCCACGGTTTGACGATCGATCGGCTGGTCCATCCCGTCGCCACCGTGCACCGCGATGGTGATGGGCGGCTGCTGTCGATTGCACCGGACCAGACCGGCGATATGCCACGCGAATCGCTGATCTACATCGAAACCCGGCGTGGCGATGCCCGGCAACGCCGCGCGCTGGAACGGGCGCTGGCGGCAACGCTGGCCGATGTCCGCGCCGCGGTAGGGGATTGGCCCGCCATGCAAGCCGCCATGGCCGCCGATGCAGATGCCTGCAGCGATGCCGAAGGCGCGGCGCTGCTGCACTGGTTCAAGGATGGCATGCTGACCCAGCTTGGCCATGTGATCCACTACCGCGATGGATCGCAGCACGATGCACTGGGTATTTGCCGGACCAGCGCGGCCGCCCTGCTTGGCCCGGTTTCATGGGACCGCGCATTTGCCTGGTTCGATGCGGGCGATGCCCGCGAACCGCTGATCGTGAAATCGAACCTGCCCAGCACGGTCCATCGCCGCACCCCGCTCGACCTGTTCATCCTGCCCCGGCGCGATAACGGCACCGTTACCGGCCTGTCGGTCCATGCCGGAATCTGGACCAGCGCCGCGCTGGCCGCGCCGCCCACCCGGGTGCCGCGGCTGCGCGCGCATCTAGCCACGCTGATGGCGCGGTTCGGGTTTGCGCCGCAGGGCCACGCCGGCAAGGCACTGGTCCACGCCCTGACGGCGCTGCCCCACGACGTGCTGATCTGTTTTGCAGACGCCGATCTGGAACGCATCGCCACCACCACGATGAGCCTGACCGACCGGCCACGCCCGCGCCTGGCGTTGGTGCCCGCACCGCTGCTGCGCCACCTGTTCGCGTTCGTCTGGATCCCGCGCGACATGATGTCGACCGGAACCCGCGTGCAGATCGGGCAGACCTTGGCCGCTGATTGCGGCGCATCGGTGCTGGACTGGACCGTGCAGATCGAAGGCAATCTGGCGTTGATGCGGTTTGTGCTCGACCTCCCGAAAAACGCGCGACTGCCCGACGAAGCCACGCTTGATGCCCGGCTGCAGGCGATGCTGCGCGGCTGGTGCGAAGCGGTTGAGGCCGAACTGGCCACCACCGAAGGCCCATCGCGGGCCGCCGCCATCGCCGCGCGCTTTGCCGAAGGCTTTCCGCTGGCCTATCGCAACGCGTATGGCCCGGCCGAGGCCGCCCGCGACATTGCCCGGCTGCGGCCACTTGCCACCACGATCACTGCGGGCCAGCACCGCGCGGTCCGGTTGCACCGCCTGCCAACCGACCCTGCCGATACGCTGCGCCTGAAACTGTACCAGCGGCACGGCGCACTGACGCTATCGGATGCGGTTCCGGCGCTCGAAAACTTCGGCTTCCGGGTAATCGAGGACATCCCGACCGAACTGGATGCCGGCCGACTGGGCACGATTCACGATTTCCAGCTTGCGCCGCCTGCCGGGCATGCCGCACCCGCACTGATCGCCCGGGCCGACGTGCTCGAAGCCGCGATTGCCGATGTGCTTAATGGCGTAGCCGAAGACGATCCATTCAACCGCCTGATTACCACCGCAGCGCTTTCGGTCCGCGAAACCACGTGGTTGCGGGCCTGGTATCGCTATCTCCGGCAAGCCGGGTTGAATTACTCGGTGCCGACCGCCGTTGATGCGTTGCAAAATGCCCCGCTGGTCACCAGCGCACTGATCGCCTTGTTCTGCGCCCGCCACGATCCGGCGTTTGGCGGCGATCGCGCAGCCGCGGAAGCTGCGGCACAGGCCGCGATCACCGCTGGGCTGGCCGGGGTTTCCGCCATCAACGATGATCGCCTGCTGCGCCGGTATCGCGCCGTGCTGGAAGCGATCCTGCGCACCAATGCCTTCGCCCCGGCCGGGACCGAAGCACTGGCTTTCAAACTCGATTCAGCGCTGGTTCCGGGCCTGCCCAAACCAGTGCCATGGCGCGAAATCTTCGTCTATTCGCGCCGGGTCGAAGGGATCCATTTGCGCGCTGGTCCGGTGGCCCGCGGCGGGTTGCGCTGGTCCGATCGACGCGACGATTTCTGCACCGAAATCCTTGGCCTGATGAAGGCCCAACGGGTCAAGAACGCAGTCATCGTGCCAACCGGGGCGAAAGGCGGGTTCTATCCCAAGCAATTGCCCGATCCGAACAGTGATCGCGACGGCTGGCTGGCCGAAGGCAAGGCCAGCTACGAACTGTTCATCCGCACCTTGCTGTCGATCACCGATAACATCGTGGATGGCGTGGTGGTCCACCCCCCTGAAATCGTCGTCCGCGATAACGCCGATCCTTACTTCGTGGTGGCCGCTGACAAGGGCACGGCAACGTTCTCGGATACCGCCAACGCCATCGCCGCCGCAGATCAGTTCTGGCTTGACGATGCTTTCGCCAGCGGTGGATCGAACGGGTACGATCACAAGGCCATGGGCATTACCGCGCGCGGTGCATGGCTTTCGGTCCAGCGCCATTTCCGCGAACTGGGGATCGACGTGCAGACCGATCCGGTGCGCGTGGTGGGCTGCGGCGATATGTCGGGCGATGTGTTCGGCAACGGGATGCTGCTGTCACGATCGCTCAAGCTGGTGGCCGCATTCGATCATCGCCACATCTTCCTTGATCCGGATCCGGATCCGGCCAAGGCCTGGGCCGAACGCAACCGGCTGTTCGCCCTGCCGCGATCGAGCTGGGCCGATTATGATCCGGCGCTGATTTCAACGGGCGGCGGCGTGTTCGCCCGCAGCCTCAAGGAAATCCCGCTCAGCCCCGCAGTGCAGGCCGCGCTGGGAATGGATGCTGCCAGTTGCGATCCCGACAGCCTGATCGCGGCCATTCTCAAGGCCCCGGTCGATCTGCTCTGGTTCGGGGGGATCGGGACCTATGTTAAGGCGGCCAGCGAAAACAACGCGGTGGCCGGCGATCCTGCCAACGATGCGCTGCGGATCGATGGGGGTACGGTGCGGGCGCGGGTGATCGGCGAAGGTGCGAACCTTGGCTGCACGCAAGCTGGCCGGATCGAATTCGCGCTGAAGGGTGGACGGATCAACACCGATTTCATCGACAATTCCGCCGGGGTCGATTGTTCGGACAACGAGGTCAACATCAAGATCGCGCTGGCTGGCGCAAAACGCGCGGGGCGGCTCAACGAAGCTGAACGTATCGCACTGCTGGCCGCGATGACCGATGATGTGGCGGGAATCGTGCTGGAGGATAACCGGCTGCAAGCCTTGGCACTATCCATCGCCGAAGCTGGTGGAGCCGCCGCGGCTGCGGCCCAGTTGCGGCTGATCGATACGCTTGAACAGGCCGGTCAGCTTGACCGCAAGACCGAAGGGCTGGCCGACAGCGAAACGCTGGCCCGGCGCGCCGCCGATGGGCAAGGGCTGACCCGCCCGGAACTGGCAGTGCTGTTGTCCAGCACCAAGCTGGTCTTGCAGGACGCACTCGAACGCGCTGCGATGGTCGATGATCCGGGGCTGGTCAGCGATCTTTTGGGCAAGTTCCCCGCCGCGATGCGCGAACGCTTTGGCGCAGATATCCTGAACCACCGGTTGCGGCGCGAAATCATTGCCACCCGGCTGGCCAACCGGATGATCAACCGGCTGGGCGTGATCCACCCCTTTGAACTTGCCGAGGAAGAAGGGGCCACGCTGGCGCAGGTTACGGCGGCGTTTATCGTGGTTGAACGATTGCTGGGCATGGACGCGGTCTGGGCCGCGCTTGAAACCACCCCCATGCCGGAAAGCGCGCGGGTGCGGCTGTTCGCCTGCGCCGCCGCGGCGATGGCCGATCACATGGCCGATGTGCTGCGCGGCGGGATCGGCGATACCGCCCCATCCGTGTTTGCCGCGCAACTGGCGGATGGCGTGGCACGCTTGATCGACGAGAGCGACGCCTTGCTGACCGGCGAGGCAAAGACCCAATCCGCGCGGACCCGCACCCAGCTGGCCGAGGCCGGAGCGCCGCCCGTGCACGCCGCGATGGTGGTGCGCTTGTTCGATCTGGACGGCGCGATCGGCCTCGCCCGGCTGGCGCAAGATAGCGGCGGGGATATTGCCGCGATCACCCGCGCCTTCACCGCACTGGGTGAACGGCTGGGGCTTGACTGGGCGCAGACGACCGCCGCGCGGATGAGCCCGTCCGACCCGTGGGAGCGCCTGCTGGTCAATGGGCTGGCCCGCGATTTCCAGCAGATGCGGCTGACGTTCCTGCAGCGGATGATGATCGGCAGCACCAATCCGGCGCAGTCCGTCGATCAGTGGGTGCAAGACCACGCCGCAGCGATCGCGCAATTCCGCAGCGTGATTGCACGGGCGCGGATGGCAGCGCCGCTGGCACCGGCCATGCTGGCACAAATCGCCAGTCAGGCCCGCAACCTGCTCGCGCGTTAGGCGATCAGTTCGCCCAATGCCCAGCGCGCCGCTTCGGCCACTGTGGCATCGCCATCGGCCAGCAACGCCCGCACTGGTTCAACCAACGCGGGATCACCGCTGTTGCCCGCGGCGTAGAGGCAATTGCGCACCATCCGATCGCGCCCGATCCGTTTGATCGGCGAACCGGAAAACAACGCCCGAAAACCGGCATCATCCAGCGCCAGCAGATCGGCCAGCCGCGGTGCGGCCAGTTCGGCGCGCGGCAGGAACGCGCGCAAGGCGTGGGCGCTGCTGGCAAACTTGTTCCACGGGCAGACCGCCAGGCAATCATCGCAGCCATAGATCCGGTTGCCGAGCGCCTTGCGAAATTCGACCGGCACCGCGCCCTTGTGCTCGATTGTCAGGTACGAAATGCAGCGCCGCGCATCGAGCTGATACGGTGCCGGGAAGGCCTGCGTCGGGCAGGCATCCTGACAGGCCTGGCACGATCCGCACCGATCCCGCGCCGGTTGATCTGGGGTCAGCGCCAGGGTGGTGTAGATCGCGCCAAGGAACAACCAGCTGCCGTGCGTGCGGCTGACCAGATTGGTATGCTTGCCCTGCCAGCCCAGCCCGGCCGCTGCGCCCAGCGGTTTTTCCATCACAGGCGCGGTATCGACGAACACTTTTACCCCGGCCCCGTCCAGCCCGCGCCGCGCCGCAGCATCGACCAGCCAGCGCGCCAGCGCCTTCAACGCCCGCTTGACGGTATCGTGATAATCGCGGCCTTGCGCATAAACCGAAATGCGCCCCCGATCGCCAGCCGCGGCCAGCGCCAATGGATCGCTTCCGGGGGCATAGCTCATCCCCAGCGCGATCACGCTGCGCGCTTCGGGCCAGAGACCTTGCGGGCTGCGGCGATGGTGCGCCCGTTCGGCCATCCACTCCATTGCGCCATGGTTGCCCGCTTCCAGCCATGCTTCCAGTCGGGCCGCGCGCAGCGGGTCTTCCCCAGCCGGGGCGATTCCACAGGCGGCAAAGCCCAGCCGCCGGGCCTCGGCCGCCAGCTCGGCTTCCAGCGAACCCATTGGCGAAGCGTTAACCAAGTTTCCTGTTGCTCCTGTTCACAAGCGCGCCACTATGACGGTCAAGCACAAGACTAAAGGAATGACCCATGGGGAGCAACGCGCCAACCGGTGCGGCGCGCGGTCTGGCGATCGAGGCGCAGGGAATCGTCAAACACTTCGATGGCTTTACGGCGGTCGATGGCATCGACCTGGCTGTTGGCGAAGGCGCGATCTATGGCATCCTTGGCCCCAATGGCGCGGGCAAAACCACCACGTTGCGGATCCTGCTGGGGATCATCGAACCAGATGCCGGAACCCGCCGCATCCTGGGCCATGCGCGCCCGCAAGACGTGGCGCACACGATTGGCTATCTACCCGAAGAGCGCGGCCTGTACCCGACGATGAAAGCCTATGACGCGATCGCGTTTCTGGGTGCGCTGCGTGGGCTGCCGCTGGCTGAAGGGCGGCGGCGCGGCAAGGCGCTGCTGGAACAACACGGCCTTGGCCACGCCGCGGACCGGCAAATCCGGCAGCTTTCAAAAGGGATGGCACAGCAAGTACAATTGCTGGGCACGCTGGTCCACGAACCCCGGTTGGTGGTGCTGGACGAGCCATTCTCGGGGCTCGACGCGCTCAACCAAGGGCGGCTTGAACAGATGATTCGCGGGCTGGCGGCCAATGGCACCACCGTGATCTTTTCCACCCACGTCATCGCCCATGCCGAACGGCTGTGCGATGACGTGGCGATCATTGCCGGCGGGAAAGTGCCATTCGCCGGACCGGTCGATCGCGCAAGGGACCGGATCCCTGCGCAAGTGCGGCTGGAAACCGCGCATAGCGAAGGCCCATGGCGCGGCGCGATCCCGGCCAACGCCAGCCTTGATCGCAAGGCCGATGGCAGTGCCTTGTGGGCCTTCCCCCTGCCCGATGGTGGAGTGGAACCCTTGTTGCGAGCGCTGGTCGAAGGGCAGGCCGGGATCCGTTCGCTGTCGATCGAACGCGCCGGATTGCACGATGCCTTCGTGGCCATTGCCGGCGAAGCCGCCGCCCGTGCGCTGGCGCAATCACCCGAACCGGAGAACCGCTGATGGCCGCCACCCCCACCCTGCGGCACACCGGCCGCCTGTCCACGCTGGCCGCCGCGTATGTGGTTGCCCGCCGCGATTTTACCGCGATCCTGCTGTCGCGCAGCTTTATCTTCTTTCTCCTCGGCCCACTGCTGCCAGTGCTGGTTGGCATGCTGGCGGGCGGGATTGACCATAAAGTCCGCGACGCTGCGACGCCCCCGGCGCTGGGCGTGGCGATGACCGCCGCCGATGTGGCCGCACTTACCGCCGCGCATCACCGGTTGGCGGCGCAGCTGGGTGAAGACCTGCCAACACTGGTCGTGCTGCAACGCCTGACCCCGGGGGCTGCCTTCGATCCCGCGCTGGCCATGCGCCACGACCGCGCGAACCTTGGCGCGGTGTTGACCGGTTCGCTGGCCCAACCGGTGCTGGCCGGCCCACGCAATCGTATCGATAACTGGCGCGGATTGACCGCGATCCTGATTGCCGAAGCCCGCGCCAGCACACCCACCGCCTATCCCCGCCTACAACTGGCGAGAATTGCCACCAGTACGGCCGATCAGGCAGAACTGCGGCTGGTTACGGCGCAACTGGGGCAAACCGTCCTGTTCATGCTGACGATGGTTCTGGCGGGCATGGTGCTGGCCAATCTGGTCGAAGAAAAAAGCAACAAGATCATCGAAGTGCTGGCCGCCGCGATCCCGATGGACGCGGTGTTCCTTGGCAAATTGTTTGCGATGCTGGCGGTTTCGTGGGTCGGCATCGTGGTCTGGGCCGCGGTCGGAGGGGCAATCTGGCAGGCGGCAGGGCACAGCCTGAGCGAATATTCGGCGCCAGCGCTGGGCTGGCCGGCATTTATCGGGCTGGGGATGATCTATTTCTCGATCGGCTATCTGCTGATCGGATCGATCTTTCTGGCGCTGGGGTCGCTGGCCAGCACCGTGCGCGAAGTACAGACACTGTCGATGCCGGCCACCATGCTGCAATTGCTCAATTTCTTTTTCGCCAGCTACGCAATCGGCCAGTCCGCCGGGGCCGCGCCCAATCCGACCGTGCTGGCGGCGATGATCGTGCCGTTCAGTTCACCGTTCACAATGCTGGCGCAGGCCGCCTTGCGCACCATGTGGTGGCCGCACTTGATCGCCATCGCATGGCAATTGTGCTGGGTGGCGGTGCTGATCCGGGCCGGGGCCCTGCTGTTTCGCGTTCGGGTGATGCACAGCGGCCCCGCGGGTGGCCCCGGCAAAGCCCGGTGGTGGCCGCGCTGGCTGCGACGGACGGCGGGATAACTACGCCCTGTCCAACCGCCTAGGCAGTTCACCGCGCCGCTATTGACTCTTGGGTAAGTTGGTGCGGATAAGTTCGTAAGCGCAACGGATCTTCAGATTCGTGCTGGAGAGGAAATTTTCATGGCCACGCAACCGATTGCCACCCCCAAACGCAACTATCGCAGCTCGCCCACAGCGACTGAGGCATTCGCCGGCTGGCTCAAGGATCACCAGCAGGATATGCCGGTGCATACCCATCCGTGGGACGTTTCCCGATCGGACATCTATGCCGAGGATCGCTGGCAACCGATCTTTGCCGAAATGCGCGCACAGGCCCCGGTCAACAAGGTAACCGGCACGCCTTATGGCGATTACTGGAACGTCACCACGATCAAGACGATCCAGCACGTCGAATCGCTGCCCGAACTGTTTTCTTCATCGTGGGAATTTGGCGGCATCACGATCGGCGATCCGCCGGCTGATGCTACCCCCGAACATCTCGCCGAACGCCGGCTGCCGATGTTTATTGCGATGGACCGGCCCGATCACACCGGCCAGCGCCGCACCGTGGCTCCGGCTTTCACCCCTGCCGAAATCGAAAAGATGGCCGCCGAAGTGCGCGCCCGCACCCAAGCCACGCTCGATAGCCTGCCATGGGGCGAACAGTTCGACTGGGTCGACAAGGTGTCGATCGAATTGACCACCGGGATGCTGGCGATCCTGTTCGGGTTCCCGTGGGAAGATCGCCGCCTGTTAACCTTCTGGTCGGACTGGGCCGGTGACGTCGAATTGGGCCTGGCCCGCGACCTGCAAGATTTGCGGTGGGAAATCTTCGGCGAAATGGCCGAATACTTCCAGCGCCTGTGGGTCGAACGGGTCAACGCCCCGCCGAGCCGCGACCTGATTTCGATGATGATCCATTCGGATGCCATGAACCACATGAGCCCGCAGGAATTTATGGGCAACCTGATCCTGCTGATCGTTGGCGGCAACGATACCACCCGCAACACCATGTCCGGGATCGTGCAGGCGCTCGATCAGTTCCCCGATCAGCGCGCGATCTTCGAAGCCGACCCATCGGTGATCCCCAACGCGGTGCAGGAATGCATCCGCTACGTCACCCCGCTAGCGCATATGCGCCGGACCGCAACCGCCGATGCCGACTTGTTCGGCAACCAGATCAAGAAGGGCGACAAGCTCTTGCTGTGGTACATTTCGGGCAACCGCGACGAAGAAGTATTCCCTCACGCCGACCGGCTTGACATCACCCGTGAGAACGCCCGGCGCCACGTTGCGTTCGGTTATGGCATCCACCGCTGCGTGGGTGCCCGGCTGGCCGAACTGCAGCTCAAGATCCTGATGGAAGAAATGCACGCGCGGCGAATGCGGGTGAATGTTACCGGCGCGGTCGAACGCGTTCGCGCAAACTTCGTCCATGGCTTCCGCAAACTGGAAGTGACCCTGTCAAAGTTCTGAGCCGATCACGGTGCTGATCCGGCCACGGGTTTGCACCGCCGTTCCACCGCACTCGCCCCGCGCCCTGCAGCCTAGCGCACCACGCGCCAGAGCCTGACCGGGCCGGGGCCAAGGTCCACCGGCACCAGCCAATCGATCCGCTGGCCGGCCAGCAATCGGGCCGCCAAGCCATTGGGCCCACGATAGCGGTACATCCCAACTTCGGTCAGATCGGTGCACAGCAGCACATAATCCGCCCCGTGCTGCTGCGCGATTTGGTGTGCCTGTTCGGGGCTGCCCAGAAACGCGCTGATCACATCGTGCATCGCCGCCACAGCGCGGTGATGGCCGGTGGCAACCACACGGTGCGACGTTCCCATCAGCAGGTGCGGCCCGATATCCAGCGGTGCCAAAATTGTGCTGGCAGGCACGCGGCGCAGCACCGCCAACGACCCTGGCAGACCGCAAGCTTCGGCAATCGGCGGATCGCGGCGCAGCGCCGGCACCGCGCTGGGGGCAAGCCACGCCCAACCGTGGGCCACACCATCGAGCACCACCCCGGGTAACAACCCCGCACTCACCAGCACGGCCCAACCAAGCTTGCGCACGTGCGGGCCGGGTGCGGCAATGCCCGCCGCCCAATCGCGCAATTGCCACGCCAGCGGCACCACCGCGATCGCTGCGGCAACGGCGCTAAACCGCGATACTGCCACCCCGATCACGATCGCTCCGCCCAGCACCACCGCATAATCGCGCCAGAATACCGAACCCGTAGCGCGGGCCAACCGCACCGCCGCCTGCCATCCCAGCAACGGCGGCAACACCATCTGGACCGCCACGGCCAGCCCCTGATGCCAGACCGGCAAACCTTCGGTGACATTGTTATACCAGAAATCGCGGACCAGCGGATCAAGCCGCGCGAACGGCCCGCGGCTGCACGCCGGGGCCAGCCACAGCATCACGGCCACCCCCAGCACCCCCGCACCAATCAGAGCACCGATCCGCCACGCACGCGTGCGGACAGGCCCGGTCCACCCCGTGGCCACGGCCAGCGTCACCATGCCCAGCCCGGCAAGATAGGCCGGTGACATGGCGTCGCAGTATGCTCCAAGATCGCCGATCCCGCGCGTTAGCAGGAATAACGCCCCACTGCCCACGGTCAGCACCCCAAGGTAATCGACCAGCCAGCGGCGCTGCGCCGGATCGAGCACACCCCGCAACGCAAACACCGCGCCAATCAGTACCGCGAACGGCAAAAGTTCAAGGCTGATCGACAAGCCAAACGCCAGCGCGATCCCCGCGATCCGGCCCCCGCGCAGGGCATCGCCCGAAACCAGCCCATTGAGCGCCGCAGCCACCGCCGCGATCTGCCAGCCGTGGTGATCGATCCGCAGCGGCGCGAACTGCGCCATCGCGGGCAGCAGCAGGGCCATGGTCACGGTGGCGATCAGCACAAAATCGCGCCCCAGTTGGCGCCAGACAATCCGCCCAAGGCAAACTTGCGCGGCCAGCAGCGTGACCAGCGGCACGCTGACGGCGGTTGCGCGTTCGGCTGCTACCTGCCCGATCCATGGGTGCAGCAGTGCAATCAGTCCGGCCAGTGGCAGGTCAACCAGCCGCGACCAGTGCATGACCACGCCCATCGGCGGATCAATGCGATAGGCATGCAGATCGAACCAGCCTTGTCCCGCCAGCAAGGCGCGCACTTGCACCAGCCGCAGGGCATCGTCGGCGTCGGCCAAGCGCATGGCGCGGATCGCTGGCCAATCGGCCATGACCGCCACCACTGCCACCACCAGCCAGCCCAGCACAATCGCCGGCACAGCCCCACGGATGAACGAACCGGTGGGCGGGATCGCACCATCTCCAGTTGCGGCAGTGGTCATTGCCCCACCGGGCGTTGAAACACCACGGTTTCGCGCAGCATCCAGGTGAATGCAAAACTCGTTACGATCGCCACCAGCTTGGCGGCAAGCGGATCACACCCCAGCGCATCGGCCGTGCCGACCACCGCCGTGGTCAACGCCAGACCGAACAGCGCCGATCCCACGAACAGTGCCTTTTGCCGTGTTCGCGCCGGGCCGCGGGCGGCAACGCCACGGGTGAACACGGCCCGGCTGGACACCAGCCAGTGCACCACGATGCCCCCGGCGTAGCCCGGCACAGCGGCCAACGCGGCCGGAACGCCAAGCTGCACCAACAGCATATAGATCACCATGTCGGCTGCCAAAGCCAGTGCGCTGGCCATGCAATAACGCAGCAACACGGCGTTGCGGAACAACGGCGACAATCGCGCAGGTTCAAGCAGCATCGCGCGCTCCGGCCAGCCGCTTTGGCACGGCCCGCACCGAATCCAGTGCCGCAGCCTGATCCGCGCTCAATTCGTGGCGCGGTGCCGGCAGCGCCGCACCCGCGCCTTCGCGGCCCGCTTCATGATATTCGGCATCCTCGTTGACGCACCACACGTCATAATGCCGCGCCCCGGCCACGATGTTCTCCACTGTCAGCATCGCGGTCATCATCGCGTGGTCCTGATTGTTGTAGCGGTGCATCCCGTTGCGACCAATCAGGTGCAGCGTGGGATAGCGTGCTTCCAGTTCGGCCCGCACCGCACCCACGTGAACCGCGTAATCCCCGTCATAGACCGGATAGGCCTTTTCCTGCCGGACCACGGCCCCGCCGATGACTTGCGCAGGCGTGGCCAGCCCCAATGCGGCAAGTTCGCGGGTGGCCAGCGCAATCAGATCCGCATCGCTCAAGCCCCACAGGTCATCCCCGGCGTTGCAGAAATATTCAAGCCCCACACAGGCAACCGCAGGATCGGGGACCATTTCCGGAGACCACGACCGGAAATTCTGGATCCGCCCAACCTTCACCTTGCTGTCGTGGATGTAGATCCAGTTGTCCGGGAACAAATCTTCGCTGCGAACCTTAAGCGCAACGGTCAGAAAATCGCGGTAACGCAGCGCCGCCGCATGGCCGCTGGTCCGCGGCAACGGGTGCAGCCGCGCTGCCAGTTCGCGCAGCGGCGCAGAACTAATCGCATGGCGGGCGCAGATGGTGGTTTCACCCGCGGCATGGCTGGCCGTCAGCCGCCAGCCCCCGGCACCATCGGCCGCCAGTTGCTTGAGCGCATGGCCCATCAGCACTTCGCCGCGGCCACTGCCCACGATCCGATCGCGCGCCGCGTCCCACATCATGCCGGGGCCAAGCCGCGGATAACGGAACGTTTCAAGCAGGGTCTTGGCCTGCATCCCATCGTTGGGTCGCCGGTTAAGGCCCAGGCTACGCTTCAGCCCATCGATCACCGCTGCCCCAAGCGACAGCCCCTTGATCCGCTGCGCCGCCCAATCGGCACTCATTTCATCACACGGCATCCCCCAGACCTTCTCGGTGTAGGTCTTGAAGAAAATGCTATAAAGTTTGTGGCCAAACTGGTTGATCGTCCAATCGGCAAAGCTGCGAACGTGCTGATTGGGAAATGCCTTGGCCTTGGCAAAGCTGGCCATGCACAGCGCGCTGCGCACGATCCCAAGATTCCACAGCGCTTCGAACGCCCGCAACGGATAGGCGTAGAATTTGCCTTCGTAATGGATCCGGCTCATCCGCGGACGCTGGATGAAATCATCGGGCAACAGTTCGTTCCACAGATCAACCACTGCCTGTGATTTCGAAAAGAACCGGTGGCCACCGATGTCAAAGCGGTAGCCTTCGTGTTCAACCGTGCGGCTGATCCCACCCACCTGGTGGGGATCCTGTTCGATCACCGCAACCGTCAGCCCGGCCTTGGTCAACAGATAGCCGGCCGTCAGCCCGGCTGGCCCGGCCCCGATAATGGCCACATCAACGGATTTTTCGCCACGCGGCACGGCAGTGCGCGAACGCGAACGGCGGGTTTCAGCCCCGGTAACAGTCATGATGCCCCCAACTTGGTTTGCAGAGGGCAGAGGTGAAGGAAAATGCCTAATCGGCGGTTAACAAGCGGCTGTTTTTCATGAGGTTACGCCGCATCGTGCAGATCGGCCAAACGCAACAGTCAGTGGTGCGGACGGTGGGACTCGAACCCACACGATCAAGGATCGGGGGATTTTAAGTCCCCTGCGTCTACCATTTCGCCACGTCCGCACGCGCCGCAGCCCGCGCATGGCAGATCATCCCGCGCGGTTCAATCAGGATAACGCTGATGGGCCATGGCCGGACGGGCAGCGATCCATTCGCTGCCCTGCCCGTGCGCTCAATCCGCGTTGAGGCGGGCGCGCATTTCCTTGCCGGGTTTGAAATAGGGGACGCGCTTGCCCGGCACGTCAACCGCTTCGCCGGTGCGCGGGTTGCGGCCCTTGCGGGCATCGCGTTCGCGGGTTGAAAAAGCCCCGAACCCGCGCAGTTCAGCGCGGCCGCCCTTGGCGAGGCGCTGGGCGATCTCGTCAAAGAAGACGGTTACAACTTTTTCAACTTCTTCGGCACGCAGCCCGGGGTTTTCCCGCGCCAGTGCAGCAACCAATTCGGATCTGATCATCGCACGCCTTTCACTGGGCCGCCTTACGGCCCAAATTCATCCATCGCAAAAGAGCTGCACAGCTTCCGACCCGGACAAAGCAGCACTGCCTGATAGTTAATTGCCAGACCGCCACAGGCGGCGCAACCGAAAATCAAACCCAAATTGGGAAGTTTCAAAGCGATTCAAGCAGATCGGCAGGTGCCAGGCCCAACCGTTCAATCCGCGCCCGGATGGCGGGCCATTCCCGCTCCAGAAAGGCCTGCCGTTCGGCCCGGCGCAGCCGTTCCGCCGCCCCCGCTGCCACGAACATCCCGACCCCGCGCTGGACTTCAACCAACCCATCGAGCTGGAACTGCTGATAGGCCTTGGCAACGGTCAGCGGATTGGCCCCCTGCCGCGCGGCAAACGCCCGGACCGAAGGCAGCATCGCGCCTTCGGGATAAGTCCCGTCGATAATGGCCGCCGCAATCAGATCGCGCAGCTTGAGGTACACGGGCTTTCCGGTGCTGGGCATGGCGCATCAGTGCCATAATACAGTGCTGCACGCAAGCGCGGCACGCCGCGCCACACTCACCGTAAGCTCGTTTCTCCGCCGCGCAACATTCTGCTTCCCTGCACCGAAAACCCCGCTAATCATGGCCGCCATCAGGAGGCCAAACCATGCCCGCCAAACATGGCGCAGAGCAGTTCCGGCCCGAACAAAATTGGGGAGCATCAGGCGCATGAGCCAGACCATCAACGACGCAGCCGATCAGAACGGGTGGTTTGGCCACCCGCGACAACTGGCGCGCCTGTTTACCACCGAAATGTGGGAACGCTTTGGCTTTTACGGCATGCGCGCGCTGCTCACGCTTTACCTGACCAAGCATTTCCTGTTCAGCGATACCACCACCAACGGCCTGTATGGCGGGTTCACCGCACTGGTTTACCTGACCCCGCTGGTGGGCGGGCTAATCGCCGATCGGTTCCTGGGTTCGAAGCGTTCGGTCAAGTTCGGCGCGATCATGATGGCGCTGGGCTATTTCATCCTGTGCTTTGGCGGCGAAACGGCCAAACCCTATGCCGTGATCGATGGCCAGCGCCACGAAGTGCAAGTTGAAAACGCCGTGGACCGGCCAACCAGCACCGGCAACGAAGTGCGCTGGGTGATGGTCCCCGAAGGCAAGCTGAAAGTGCAGGGCAACGAGGACGGCACCGTTTCACTGCTGGGCAAAGATGGTGCCGAAGTGCGCAAGATCGCCAAGGGCGGATTTGAATCCGGCGGCGATCGGAGCAATTTGTTCACCTTCCTGATGCTGGCGGGACTGTCGCTGGTGACCATCGGCAACGGGTTCTTCAAACCCAATATCTCGACGATCGTCGGTTCGCTCTATGCCGATGGCGATCGCCGCCGTGATGCCGGCTTCACGATCTTTTACATGGGCATCAACCTGGGGTCATTGTTCTCGCAGCTGCTCTGCCCGCTGCTGGCTGATACCGTGGGCTGGTGGGCCGGGTTCGGTCTGGCTGCGATCGGGATGCTGGCGTCGTGGGCGTTGATCCAGTTCGATGGCGGCCGCCTGAATGGTTATGGTGAACGCCCGGCGGGGGCCGATTCCGGCAAAGACCTGCTGATCTACCTTGGTGCCGTGGCGGTTGTGCCGGTGGTGTGGTTCCTGTTTTCGAACCTGATGCACTATGTGAAGCCCGAAGCCGGAGCCGGCATTCTGGGCTATATTGCCACCCTGCCAATCATGGGCAAGATCATGTTCGGAACGTTCCTGATTGCCGTTCCCGGCATCCTTGGCTGGTCCTACTTCAACGGCGATCGCCGCGAATTCCAGATGATGGTGGCGGCAATGGTGCTGATCACCTTCAACACCGTGTTCTGGACCCTGTTCGAACAGGCCGGTTCATCGTTGACGCTGTTCGCCGATCGCAACACCGATCTGCACGTCACCTCGGGCTTTTCGATCAGCGCCGGCCAGACCCAGTTCTTCAACGCGCTGTTCATCGTGGTGCTGGCTCCGCTGTTTTCGCTGATGTGGAACGGGCTGGCCAAGCGTGGGCTGGAACCGACCATCCCGATCAAGTTCGGGCTGGCGCTGATCGGTGTTGGCGGCGGCTTCCTGTTCCTCGTCTGGGGTGCGCAGTTTGCCGGCCCTGATTTCAAGGTGGCGCTGTGGTGGCTGGCTGGCCTCTACTTCATCCATTCGGTGGCCGAACTGTGCATTTCGCCGGTTGGCCTATCGATGATCACCAAACTGTCGATCGCCCGGATCGTTGGCCTGATGATGGGGGTGTGGTTCCTGTCGATTTCAGTGGCGCAATATGTGGCCGGGGTCGTGGCCCAGGTTGCCAGTGTGGAGACCGTTGGCGGGCAGGTCACCAACCTCAAGGTCAGCCTTGATACCTACGTTGGGGTGTTCCACCTGATCGGCTGGATCGCGGTGGCAATCGGCGCGCTGCTGCTGGTGCTGTCGTGGCCGCTTAAAAAGCTGATGCACGGGGTGAAGTGAGCATGCGGATCGCACACACGTTCGTCCGCGGGTTCGCCGCGGCCGGGGCACTGGCGCTGGCGCTGAACGCGCCCACCGCGGGCATGGCCAAGGACAAGGCTGAGGAAAGCGCCGCGGTGAAGGCTGCGCGCGATTTCAACAAAGATCCCTATCCGTCAACCTACAAGCCCTACCCCGGCACGCCGACCGCGCTGGTTGGCGCGACCGTGTTCGACGGGGCCGGCGGCCGGATCGACAATGGCACCGTGCTGGTTGCGGATGGCAAGATCGTTGCGATCGGCGGCGCAGATCTGCCGATCCCGGCCGGTTATGCGCAGATCGCCGCGCAGGGCAAATTCGTGACCCCGGGGATTATCGACGCCCACAGCCATCTGGGCGTGTACGCCAGTCCCGCGGTTGAAGCCCATTCCGATGGCAACGAGATGACCGATCCCACCACCCCCAACGTCTGGGCCGAACATTCGGTCTGGCCGCAAGACCCGGGGTTCAGCCGCGCGCTGGCCAACGGCGGGGTGACGGCAATGATGATCCTGCCCGGTTCGGGCAACCTGATGGGCGGACGATCGGTGGCGCTCAAGAACGTCGCCAGCCGGACCGTGCAGGGAATGAAATTTCCCGGCGCGCCGTACAGCCTGAAAATGGCCTGCGGGGAAAACCCGAAGCGGGTCTATGGCGCGAAAGGCCGGATCCCGTCGACCCGGATGGGCAACTTCGCAGTAAACCGCGAAACGTGGATCAAGGCACAGGAATATCGCCGCAAGCGCGATGAAGGCAAACTCGACAGCCGCGATCTGGCGATGGAAACGCTGGCCGGGGTGCTCGACGGCGAAATTCGCGTCCAGAACCACTGCTATCAAGCCGAAGAAATGGCGCTGGTAATCGATATGGCCAAGGAATTTGGCTACAAGGTTGCCACGTTCCACCACGCGGTCGAAGCCTACAAGATCGGTGACCTGCTCAAGGAAAACGACATCTGTTCGGCGGTCTGGGCGGATTGGTGGGGCTTCAAGATGGAAGCCTATGACGCGATCCCCGAAAACGCCGGCCTGCTGCACAAGGCCGGAGCCTGCGTGGTGATCCATTCGGACGATGAAAACGGGATCCAGCGGCTCAATCAGGAAGCCGCCAAGGCGCAGGGCGATGCCCGCCGCGCCGGGATTGACATCCCCGATGCAGAAGTGATCCGCTGGCTGACGCTCAACCCCGCCAAGGCAATCGGGATCGACCGGCAAACCGGCAGCCTTGCCGCCGGCAAGATGGCCGATGTGGTGTTGTGGAATGGCAATCCGCTGTCGGTCTATTCCCGGCCCGAAAAAGTCTGGATCGATGGCGCCCTGCTGTTCGATGCCGACCAGCGCGGGCACCGGCCGGTCAGCGATTTCGAACTGGGTCAGCCCGGCGAAGGAGATGTGAAATGAACGCGCGCCGCCTGATCGCCCGCGCCGCAGCCATGCTGCTGGCGGGAAGCGCCGTGGCCACCGCTGCGCAGGACATTGCGGTAACCCACGCCCGGCTGGTGATCGGCGATGGGTCCGCCCCGATTGCCAATGGCACGGTAGTGATCCGTGCGGGCAAAGTGGTGGCTGCCGGGGCCGGCATCGCCATCCCGGCCGGGGTCACGGTGATCGACGCTGCGGGCCAGTGGGTAACACCCGGGCTGGTGGTCGCGGTGACCAATCTGGGGCTGGTCGATATCGATGCGGTCGATGAAAGCAACGACCAAGACGCGGCTAAATCACCGTTCAGCGCCGCGCTGGATATTGCCCCAGCCATCAACGCCGCGGCGCAGCCAATCGCTGTCAGTCGGGTTGGCGGGGTGACCCGCGCGGGGATTGCGCCGCTGGGCACCCATGCAATCTTCGAAGGGCAGGGCGCGATCATCGATCTCGGTGCCGATCCCCACGCCGTAACCGTGCCGCGGGCGTTCCAATATGTTGAACTGGGCGAAAATGGTGCCCAGCTTTCAGGCGGCAGCCGGGTTGCGGCAGTGGCCGAACTGCGCAACGCCTTGGCCGAAGCCCGCGAACTGGCGCTGGCCCCCGCCGCCCCGCGCCGCGAGGACGTGCTGCTGACCCGCAGCGATGCCACTGCGCTGATCCCGGTGGTTACCGGCCGCCAGCCGCTTTACATCCATGTCGAACGGGCCGCGGACATCCGCATGGCGCTGGCGCTCAAGGCGGAGCAGCCGCTGCTCAAGCTGGTGATCGTCGGTGCGAGCGAAGGCTGGATGGTGGCGGGTGAACTGGCCGCTGCCGGCGTGCCAGTGCTGGCCACCCCGTTGACTGATCTGCCCGCCAGCTTTGAAAAACTGGGTTCGACCCAATCGAACGTGGGCCGCATGGCCAAGGCCGGGGTCAAAGTGGCGCTGGGCGCGTTTTTCGATCAGCCACGCTACGCCACCCAATATGCCGGCAATCTGGTTGCGCTGACCCGGGTTCCCGGAGCCACCGGACTGACCTGGGACCAGGCTTTCGCGGCGATCTCATCGCGCCCGGCCGAAGCGATGGGGATGGGCGACAAGTTCGGATCACTGCGCCCGGGTCGGGCCGGGGATGTGGTGATCTGGGATGGTGATCCGCTGGAACTGGCAACCGGGGTGGTCCGGGTGTTCATTGATGGGGTGGAGCAGCCGCTCGACAACCACCAGACCCGCCTGCGCGATCGTTACAAGACGCCAACCGAAGGCAAGTTGCCCAAAGCCTACGATCGGTAGGCCGCGGACCCAACGGTGGAGGATTTCGATATGGATGCCACGCTGACCGGATTGATCGCCGCCGCAGTCACATTTGTCGGGACCCACTTCGTGCTGTCGCACCCGCTGCGCGCACCGCTGGTTCGCCGCTTGGGGGACACGGGGTTTCAGGGGCTCTATTCGATCGTGGCGCTGGCCAGTTTCGCGTGGGTCGTGCTGGCCTTCCGGGCCATGCCCGGCGGCACGGCCCTGTGGAACGGACAAGGCGATATCCTGTGGGCACTTGCCAGCCTGCTGATGCTGATCGCCGCCGTGCTGCTGGCGGGCAGCTTTGCCGGCAATCCGGCCTTGCCCGCACCTGGCGCAGCCGATCTTGCAACCAAAGCGCCCCACGGCGTATTTCTGGTGACGCGCCATCCGATGATGTGGTCGTTTGCGCTGTGGAGCATGGCCCACGTAATGGTCAGCCCAACGCCGCGCGTCATCGTACTGGCCGGGGCCATGGCCTTGCTCGCCCTGATCGGATCGCACCTGCAAGACCGCAAGAAACGAGTGGCCATGGGCAAGGCATGGGCGGGATGGGAAGCTCAGACCAGCTTCTGGCCGCGCCTTGGCCGATTGGGCCGCGTCGGCGGCCTGCCTTGGGCAATCGGGATTGTGCTATGGCTGGCAGCGACCTGGGGGCACCTGCCGCTGGTTTATGTACCGGCCGGGATCTGGCGCTGGATCGGGTAACTCAGGCCCTCAGGCCCGGGCCTCTTCCACCCCGGCACTGTTGTGCCGCAAGGCTTTCAGCACGCAATCAACGATCTGCGGCGCGTTAAGCCCGGCCGCATCGTATTGCTTGTCCGGGCTATCGTGGTCCTGAAACACATCGGGCAGGCGCAAAGTGCGGATCTTCAGCCCGGCATCGGTCAGCCCGGCATCGCTGGCCATGGTAAGCACGTGCGCGCCAAGCCCGCCAATCGCGCCTTCTTCGATCGTCACGATCACATCGTGGGTCGCCATCAGGTGCCGGATCAAGGCTTCGTCCAGCGGCTTGGCAAAGCGCAAGTCCGCCACGGTGGTCGGCAAGCCCTTGGCATCCAGCTGGTCGGCCGCTTTCAAGGCTTCGGCCAGCCGCGTGCCGAGCGAGAGCAGCGCCACTTTCGAGCCCTGCCGCACAATTCGGCCCTTGCCGATTTCAAGCCGCTGCGGAACCGCCGGCAATTCCACCCCCACGCCATTCCCGCGCGGATAGCGGAACGCAATCGGACCGCTGTCGTGGCAGGCCGCAGTGTGGGTCATATGGACCAGTTCGGCTTCATCGGCCGCGGCCATCACCACCATGTTGGGCAGGCTGGCAAGATAGGTCACGTCAAAACTGCCGGCATGGGTTGCCCCATCGGCACCGACCAGCCCGGCCCGGTCGATCGCAAAACGCACCGGCAGGTTCTGGATCGCCACATCGTGCACCACCTGATCGTAGGCGCGCTGCAGGAAGGTGGAATAGATCGCGCAGAACGGGCGCATCCCCTGTGCCGCCAGCCCGGCGGCAAACGTCACCGCGTGCTGTTCGGCAATGCCGACATCGAAGCTGCGCTCGGGAAAGCGCTGGGCGAACTGATCCAGCCCGGTGCCCGAAGGCATCGCCGCGGTGATGGCGCAGATCGTGGGATCGCGTTCCGCCTCGGCCAGCAAGGCTTTGGCAAACACACCGGTATAGCTGGGCGGGCCGCCCGCGCTTTTCACCTGCTCGCCGGTGATCACATCAAATTTCTGCACGCCGTGATACTTGTCCGCAGCGGCTTCGGCCGGGGCATAGCCCTTGCCCTTCTGGGTCACGACATGGACCAGACACGGCCCTTCGGCAGCATCGCGGACATTTTCGAGGATCGGGATCAATTGATCGAGATTGTGCCCATCAACCGGGCCAACGTAATAGAATCCCAGTTCCTCGAACAAGGTCCCGCCCATCGCCATGCCGCGCGCGAATTCATCGGTTTTCTTGGCCGCGCGGTGCAGTGGTTCGGGCAACCGCCGCGACAGCCGCTTGGCGATTTCGCGCACCCGCAGGAACGGACGGGATGATACCAACTGCGCCAGATAAGCCGAAAGGCCGCCCACCGGCGGGGCGATCGACATATCGTTATCGTTCAGGATCACGATCAGGCGATTGCCCGCCTGCTGGGCGTTGTTCATTGCCTCATAGGCCATGCCCGCGCTCATCGCGCCATCGCCGATCACGGCAATGCCCTTGCCCGGTCGGCCGGCCAACTGGTTGGCCACGGCAAAGCCGAGTGCCGCCGAGATTGAAGTGGACGAATGGGCTGTGCCGAACGGATCGTATTCGCTTTCGCTGCGCTTGGTGAAGCCTGAAAGGCCGCCACCCTGCCGCAGCGTGCGGATCCGGCTGCGCCGCCCGGTGATGATCTTGTGCGGATAGGCCTGATGGCCCACGTCCCACACCAGCCGGTCATCCGGGGTGTTGAACACATAATGGATCGCCACGGTCAATTCGACCACGCCAAGGCCCGAACCAAGGTGCCCGCCAGTCTGCCCCA
>JBDKLL010000057.1:0-4064 GCA_039795595.1 Pseudomonadota bacterium | reverse complement strand
ATTTCGCCATCTTCTCGCTGCACCTTGCCGGTGCAGGCTCGATCATGGGCGCGATCAACTTCATCACCACGATCCTGAACATGCGCGCTCCGGGCATGACGCTCCACAAGATGCCGCTGTTCGTCTGGTCGGTACTGGTGACGGCGTTCCTGCTGCTGCTCGCGCTGCCGGTTCTGGCCGCCGCGATCACCATGCTGATCACCGACCGCAACTTCGGCACCACCTTCTTCGACCCGTCGGGCGGTGGCGATCCGATCCTGTTCCAGCACCTGTTCTGGTTCGTCGGCCACCCCGAAGTGTACATCATGATCCTGCCGGGCTTCGGCATCATCAGCCAGATCATCTCGACCTTCTCGAAGAAGCCGGTGTTCGGCTACCTCGGCATGGCCTACGCTATGGTCGCGATCGGCGTGGTGGGCTTCATCGTGTGGGCGCACCACATGTACACCACCGGCATGAGCGTGAACACGAAGATGTACTTCACCGCCGCTACCATGGTGATCGCGGTGCCGACCGGCATCAAGATCTTCTCGTGGATCGCGACGATGTGGGGTGGCTCGATCGAGTTCAAGTCGCCGATGGTCTGGGCGATCGGCTTCATCTTCCTGTTCACCGTTGGCGGCGTGACCGGCGTCGTGCTGGCCAATGGCGGCGTTGACGACAACCTTCAGGACACCTACTACGTCGTGGGTCACTTCCACTACGTGCTGTCGCTGGGTGCGGTGACCTCGCTGTTCGCGGGCTTCTACTACTGGTTCCCGAAGATGAGCGGGCGCTGGCACTCGGAATTCCTGTCGCACCTGCACTTCGCCGTGTTCTTCGTGGGCGTGAACCTGATCTTCTTCCCGATGCACATGCTCGGGCTGCAGGGTATGCCGCGCCGTTATCCGGACTACACCCCGGCTTACGAGCACTGGAACACCATCTCGACGCTCGGCTATGAAATCATGGCTGCTTCGGTCGGGATCTGGCTGATCAACATCCTCTATGCCTTCACCATGGGCAAGAAGGCGGAAGGCAACTATTGGGGCGAAGGCGCCACCACGCTTGAGTGGACGCTGTCGAGCCCGCCGCCGTTCCACCAGTTCGAACAGGTCCCGGTCATCACTGACAACGACCATCACTGATCCGAACGGCCACTTTGGCTGACCAGAATTCGCCCCGGCCGCAACGCCGGGGCGTTTTCGTAACGGGAGAACAACGATGCCTGAATTTCGTTTGATCAACGTTGGCGAAGTCACCCTGCGCTGCGCCATCGAAGGCACCGGGCCGCTGGCGATCATGGTCCATGGCTTTCCCGAAAGCTGGTATTCGTGGCGGCACCAGCTTGGCCCGGTGGCAGCGGCGGGATTTACCGCCTGCGCGATCGACGTGCGGGGGTATGGCGGCTCGGACAAGCCGCAGCCGATCGAAGCCTATGCGATGGAGCGGCTGATCGGCGATCTGGTCGGGCTGGCCGATGCGCTGGCGCCAGGGCAGCAGGCGGTGCTGATCGGGCACGATTGGGGCGCGCCGATCGTGTGGAATTCGGCGTTCACCCGGCCGGACAAGTTCCGCGCGGTGGCGGGCCTTTCGGTGCCGTTCAGCGGAGCCCCGCTGCGCCCGTTTACCGATATTTTCCGGGAAGCGTTCACCTCCAAAGGGCAGTTCTTCTATCAGGAATACTTTCAGGCCCCCGGCGTGGCTGAAGCCGAAGCCGAAGCCGATCCGCGCGCGTTCGTGCGGCGGATGATGTATTCGATTTCGGGCGATGTGCCCGAAGGCAATTACTGGGCAAAGCCGCTGGGCGCGACGTTCCTCGATGGCCTGCCCGATGTGGCCGATCCGCAAGGGTTGCCGGCATGGCTGAGCGATACCGATCTGTCGTTTTACGAAGCGGAGTTCAAGGCTTCGGGCTTTCGCGGGCCGCTCAACCGCTATCGCAACCACGAGGCTGATTTCGCTTACCTCAAAGCCTGGGCGGGCAAGCAGCTGGAACAACCGTGTCTGTTCATCGGTGGCAGCCGCGATCCCGCGACCACCCTGTTCGGCGCGGTGGCCGATCCGGTGGCGCTGATGCGGATGTTTGCGCCGCGGGTTGAAGGGCACGTGCTGGATGGGTGCGGGCACTGGACCCAGCAGGAACGGCCGGAAGAAGTGAACGCCCTGCTGGTTGACTGGTTGAAGCGACTCTGATCCGGTCCTATAGCGCCGCCATGACTGCTGTTCCTGCCGCTTCTGCCCCTGCTGTTTTGCCAGCCGATTGGCGCGATTTTTTTGCGCTGACCAAGCCGCGCGTGATGAACCTGGTGATCTTCACCGGGCTGTGCGGGTTGCTGGCCGCCCCGCAGGCGGTGCACCCGGTGATCGGTTTTACCGCGATTCTGTGCATCGCCGTGGGCGCGGGCGGGGCCGCGGCGCTGAACCAATGGTGGGAAGCGGACCTTGATGCCAAGATGAAGCGCACCGCCGCGCGGCCGCTGCCTTCGGGGCGGATGGACCGCAAGGCCGCGCGCGATTTCGGGATCGCGCTGTCGGCCGGATCGGTGCTGGTGATGGGCGTTGCCGTCGGCTGGCTGGCCGCGGCGATTCTGGCGCTGTCGATCGTCTATTACGCGGTGATTTATACCATCTGGCTCAAGCCGCGCACGCCCCAAAATATCGTGATCGGGGGCGGCGCGGGCGCGTTTCCGCCGATGATCGGCTGGATCGCGGCCACCGGCGAAATCACGCTGATGCCGGTGCTGCTGTTTGCGATCATCTTTTTCTGGACCCCGCCGCATTTTTGGGCGCTCGCGCTGTTTGTCGAAACCGATTATGCCGCGGCGGGCATCCCGATGATGCCGGTGGTGGCCGGGCATGAATCCACGCGGCGGCAGATCCTGATCTATGCCGTGCTGCTGCTGCCGATCACGCTGATGCCGTTCTGGTTGGGCGTGGCGGGATGGCTCTATGGCGCGGCGGCCTTGCTCTTGTCGGGCCTGTTCGTGGTGCTGGCCCTGCGGGTGGCGGTGTTCCGGGGCGGGCTGAGCGATCAGGATATGCGCCCTGAAAAGCGTCTGTTTGCTTATTCCGTCCTCTATCTTTTCGTGCTGTTCGCCGCGTTGGTGGCCGACCGCTTCCTGCTTGGGTGATCCGATATGCAACTGCCCCATGATCCTGACGCCGAACGCAAGCGCATCCAGCGTGGCCGCAACCGGGCGCTGGCCCTGGTCTTGGGCGCAATGGTGGTGCTGTTCTTCTTCATCACCATCGCCAAGATGAGCCACTAGGCCAATGACGGCGATCGCCCCCGATCCGCGCCGCAACCGCAAGGTGGCGCTGTATGCCGTGGCGGGCGCATTGGCGATGCTGGGTCTGGGCTATGCCTCGGTCCCGCTGTATCGGTTGTTCTGTCAGGTGACCGGGTTCGATGGCACGACCCAGCGCGCCAGCGCGGCCGAAGCCAGCGCCGTGAAACTGGCGGCGGGCACCATTTCGGTGCGGTTCGATGCCAATGTCGATCGCGGGATGCCGTGGCGCTTCGCTGCCGAGCAGGTGACGCAGGAGATGCGAATCGGCGCGCGCAAGATGGCCTATTTCAAGGCCGAAAACGTGTCGGACCATCCGATTACCGGGGTGGCCAGCTTCAACGTTACGCCCGAACAGGCCGGCAAGTATTTCAAGAAGGTGCAATGCTTCTGCTTCAACCGGCAAACCTTGCAACCGGGGCAGTCGATCGACATGCCGGTGATCTATTATGTCGATCCGGCGATCCTCGATGACCCGGATGCGAAGGACATTCAGCAGATCACCTTAAGCTACACTTTCCACATTGCTGCCGATGATCCTTCAAAGGCACTGGACCGGGCCGATCCGGCACGATAAGGGCGGTGCGGAATTTTGCCCCGGGCGGTGCCCGTCGGGCTGGCGAATCAACAGGGACGAGAGCGTCATGGCTGGTACCAAGAACCACGATTTCCACATCCTTCCGCCGGACATCGTGCCGCTGGCGACCACGGTCGGCGCGTTCACGTTCACGTCGGGCATGGTGCTGTTCATGCACGACATGGCGGGCGGCAAGTTCGTGCCGTGGCTGGGTCTGG